>WFMA01000030.1 GCA_009177195.1 Bacteroidales bacterium
TGATGCGAGCCGCGGTTTCAGGATGAGAGGAGAACATCTTGGTGACATAGCTCGACTTGCCGCCGCTCTCGCCCTCCATGTTCTGGAACTTCTCAAATGCCATAACCATTCCCCACGGATTCTTACCGTTGGCTTTAAGGAAATCATAGCCGCAATCGTCAGCTTCGTTCTCCTGTTTCTGAGAGAATTTGGCGTTCACCAGCGACGATCCGAGATTTCCAAGCTGAGAGTCGGTCAATGCCGCAGCCTTGCCGCTTGTCGAAGCCACACCGTCCTTCAGCGCGTCGCTCAAAAGCTGGGTTTTGAAAGCGTTCTTTGAATGATGCTTCATCACGTGTCCAATCTCATGTCCAATGATTCCGAGCAGCTCATCGTCGCTCATTATGTCCATAAGCGAAGAGAACACGCGCACACTGCCGTCGGGGCAAGCGAAAGCGTTCACGTCGATCACGTCATAAACTTTGAAGTTCAATGGAATTCCGTCGGCGTCAGTAATCCCTTCGGTAAGTTTGTTCAGTCTCACGGTATAAGGATCGTTGGCATCACACACCTTGTTGTGAGTATCCATCCACTCAACTGATTCCTTCACATATTCAGCCATCTCCTTGTCAGTCAGCGTAGCAGCCTTGACAGCCTTTGAGGCTCCCTTTACGGCTCTACCGAGGTTGAACTGAGCTGATGCTGAAAAAACGGTCGACATTAATAGAATCGACAAAAAAATTTTAATTCCTTTCATAAAATAACGATATTTGCAGTCAATTTTTCCGGTGCAAAAATACAAAAAATATAGGTTTCTCAAAATATTTATCCATGGCAAAGACTATCATAGCCGCCCTTATAATCATTCTCGGTCTCGGAGCCATCATAGGGCTCTCTTCGCTCACCATGACAAGCCCCTGGTTCCCAATCGGAACAGCCGTAGCCTTTGCGGCGATAACCGGCTCAGTCCTTGCCGACAAATGGGAATGGCTGACAGGGTCGCGCCGCTTCATCCTCAACTACATCTGCCATCTCGCAGTCGTTTCAATCCTGATGGCAGCGGCATTCTACGTCGTGAACTACGCCTTTGCCGATGCCGAAAGCTCCCACACGGTAAAAGCCGTTGTCGAAAGGCGATATTCGGAAACGCGTTACAAAACCCGCCGCATACGCCGCAATGTGTATGGCAACGGCGAGCCCTACAAAGTCTACTACATGGAGCTGCGTTTTGACAACGGCATGAAAAAATCGCGACTCATTCCCCTGAGCAAGTTCAACCGGGTCAGAAAAGGCGACACCATCAACGTCAACATCGCTCAAGGCGCCTTCCACATCCCCGTCATAAAATAACCGAGTCAGCGGATATTTCCGGGTCGTGACTTGGTGTAAGTAGATAGGTTGGCAAATGGGGTGCCAGCGGACTGGGTTAGTGAATGTGGGTCAGCGGACAGGATTGGCAAGCCTGAAAGGCTTATCCCTATGNATAACCCGGCACTACGAGCGAAGCGAGGTGTGCCGGGATTGTCACGACCCGGGTCACGCACTCTGCAAAGAGTGCCCCCTAAATTTACGGGGCTCAGAGACCTGTGGAAGATGACGTAGGCACACAAAAAAAGCTGATCACTNCAGTGGTCAGCTTTTTTCATGCTNTGTAAATCTANTTACTGAGCAACAGCAGCTGAGTCAGCGGGAGCAGCAACAGAATCAGCAACAGCAGCAGCTGAATCAGCTACAACTTCAACAGCTTCTTCTACAACTTCAACAGCTTCTTCGGGAGCAGCAGCTTCAGTGGTTTCAGCATTCTTGCAAGAGAACATAGAAGCGCTGAATACAACAGCAAGTAATAAAACTAACTTTTTCATTTCTTTGTAAATTAATAATAAAACAATTTTTTAGCTTCAAAAACGATGCAAAGTTAATACAAAATTATAATACTACAACTTTTTTTTGTGATTATTTTCGTCTTATTAATGAACTTATACCAAAAAAAACGCCTTTTCGGGTATTATTTAACATTTGCAGCCGCAATTTTATTCGCCATAGCCACCGCTTTGGTGATATGGTCACATATATGATCCTTTCCTATCAAAGAATCTATCTTCGACTTTTCAAGAACCTGCCTTACCGACGGATTTACTCCCGAGAGCACCACATGGATGCCGTCGGCTTGCGATGACTTGATGAGAAGTTCAAGATTATGCACACCGGTAGCGTCGATAAACGGAACTCGGCGCATGCGTATGATACGCACTACAGCCTTACCGCCTCCCACGGTAGTACGCATAAGCTCGTCAAACTTTGTAGCCACACCGAAGAAGAACGGACCGTCAATCTCATAGACACCGACTCCGTCGGCAACATTGAGCACCTCATGCTGAGTGAGATCCGTCCCTTCAGCCACGTCAAGCTGCTCTGAATAAACACGCACCTGGGTATTCTCCATGACACGCTGAAGGAACAGGATGATGGCGAGAAGCAACCCTATCTCGATAGCGATCGTAAGATCGAATATCACCGTGAGCAGGAACGTCACAATCAGCACCGACACGTCGCTCTTCGGAGCCTTAAAGATGCCCACCACCGTGCGCCATCCGCTCATATTATAAGAAACCATTATAAGCACTGCGGCAAGACAGCTCATAGGCACGAGGTTGATAAGCGGCATAAGGAACAGGAAGATGAGCAGCAGCACGAGAGTGTGGATTATGCCGGCAACAGGCGTGCGTCCGCCGTTAGTGATGTTGGTCATCGTGCGCGCTATAGCTCCGGTCACGGGAATACCGCCGAAGAAAGGCACGATCACGTTAGCTATGCCTTGACCGATAAGCTCAGTGTTGCTGTTGGTACGCGACCCGGTCACACCGTCGGCTACCGTTGCCGACAGCAACGACTCGATAGCGCAAAGGATGGCGATCGTGAACGCCGACGGCATCAGCTGGTTGATAGTGTTCATCGACAGCTCAAAGCCCTTGGGCTGAGGGATGTCGGTAGGCAGCGAGCCAAATCGGTCGCCGATCGTCTCGATGCTAAGTTCGGGAAAATACATTTCAGCGACATAAACCCCGATTGTAGCAAGAATAATCGCTATCAGCGAGCCGGGCAGCTTCTTTGAAATCTTAGGCGTAACGATGATGATGAGAAGCGAAATCACGCCCACAACGAGAGTTGCGAGATGAGTGCGGTCGAAATTTTGGATAAACACGCCCCACTTCGACAAGAATTCACTCGGAACGTCGGTGAGCCCCAGTCCGAAAAAGTCGTTTATCTGAGTTGAGAAAATTGTCAATGCGATACCGCTCGTGAATCCCACCACGATAGGATAAGGAATGAACTTTATGACCGTTCCGAGATGAAACAAGCCCAACATTATCAATATCAATCCAGCCATGAGAGTGGCTATCGCAAGCCCCTCAAGACCGAAATTCTGAATAATGCTGTAGACTATCACGATAAAAGCTCCGGTAGGACCCCCTATCTGAACCGAGTTTCCGCCAAACGCCGAAACCAAAAATCCGCCTATGATAGCAGTAATAAGACCGATAGTGGGACTGACGCCCGACGCTATACCGAAAGCGATAGCAAGAGGGAGAGCAACGATTCCAACAACAATTCCGGCAACAAGATCATCCTTAAACCGGCTCATTGAATAATGACTCAACGCCGAAAACAATTTGGGCTTAAAGTCAATAGCACCTGATAATTTCATCGCAGTGATGATTTTAATTTTTATAGATTGAAAAACAAGGCGCAAAATTAACTATTTTTTTCCACATAATGAAAAATATGCTAAAATCTCCTCTTTTTTCCTCATTTAAGAACTTTCCTCCCCCACGGGCGTTATAAGANTATGAGAAGGCATTTTTCTGGCGTTATTAAAAAGCCAACTCCGTAAAAATCGAAACCTTCTCAGCCCCCTCCCGTCATGGAAGGTGGGCTCTTTTTTTTATGTGGCAGCCGCTTGCGCAATCCCGCCGAATTGATTAATTTTACTTATATAATTATATGTATTAATTACCCACAGTTATGTTCAACTACACTCATTCTGAAATACCCGTGCTCCTGCTCACCGGCTATCTCGGCAGCGGGAAGACCACCCTTCTCAACCGCATCCTCACCAATGAGCGCGGAATCCGTTTTGCCGTCATCGTCAACGACATCGGCGAGGTCAACATCGACGCGTCGCTCATTCAGAAAGGCGGAATCGTTGGCAACGACGACTCCGGCGACCTCGTCGCGCTCCAGAACGGATGCATCTGCTGCACTCTGAAGATGGACCTCGTGGAACAGCTCACCGACATAGCCCGGACCGGCAAGTTTGACTACATCGTCATCGAAGCGAGCGGAATTTGCGAGCCCGAGCCGATCGCCCAGACAATATGCTCCATCCCTGCCATGGAACCCCGCTTCAGCCACGGCATCGTCCCCACGCTCGATTGCATCGCCACCGTGGTCGACGCTCTGCGCATGAAGAGCGAATTCGGCTGCGGCGACAGTCTANNGNCTGAAAACATCGGCGAGGAGGATATCGAAAACCTCATCATTCAGCAAATCGAGTTTTGCAATGTAATAATTCTCAACAAGATATCGGAGGTCACCCCCGAAGAAGCAGCAAGAATCCGAGCCGTCATCCGCGCGTTGCAACCCAAGGCTAAGATTATCGAATGTGACTACGCCGACTTCAACTTCGAGGAGATTCTCGGCACCGGAATGTTTGATTTTGAGGATGTCGCCACTTCAGCCACATGGATTCGCGAGCTCGAAGGCAACCACCATGACCACGAGGAGGAAGAAGAGCATCACCATCATGATCATGACCACGACCATCATCATGACGAAGACCACCACGGCGAGCACGACCACCACCANCATCATCACCACCATCACCACGACGAGGGCGAGGCGGAAGAATATGGAATACAGACCATGGTCTATTGCCGCCGCCCGGGATTTGACCTCAACAAGTTCGACCGCTTCATCGCCACCGCCTGGCCTAAAAACATCATCCGCGCCAAGGGGATTCTNTANNTCTCCAACAATCGCGACATGTGTTTCCTTTTCGAACAGGCGGGAGTGCAGAAAAAGCTCACTCAGGTGGGACTCTGGTATGCCACCGCNTCNCCCGAGGAATTGCANCAGTTGATGGAGCGCGACCCNNCNCTGCGNCGTGATTGGGACGAGCAGTATGGCGACCGCATGATCAAACTCGTATTCATCGGGCAAAACCTCGATCGAGAGGCGCTCACCGCCGCGCTCGACGCTTGCCT
>WFMA01000032.1 GCA_009177195.1 Bacteroidales bacterium
GCAGTTGCTTGTAAATCTGTTTTGTGGAAATACCACAGGTGCAGGATACATTTTCATGGACATGGCGTCCTTTAAGTAATATGGTTCCATTCGTGTATATATCACTCATAATCCATAACTCTCTCTATTTTCCTCAGCAAATAGTCTTTAGGTACAATTCCTTCTATATTCGTCATGGGCAAGCTCGCCCACATTCCACCAAAAATAGCGCGCATTATTGTAGTCCTGATACCAGGTCTCCTCCTCGGGGCGATAGTTATTCCATGAACCCACGAGATTCACCTTGTTCTTGTCGGGAGCCGCAAGACAAAACAGCGTTTTGCCGTCGGAAGTCCTGACGGGTCCCATCTGCGGCACTCCCCCGGGATAATCCTTTGCCACTGCTTCATTATAGACCACCGGAGTCTCCCCGGCGGCATAAACGGGAATGAGGATATTGGACGTCTGCTTGTTGCCGGTTGCGTTTCTGAACACAAACGCAAGCTCCTTGACCTCCTCGCCGGTTTTCAGTCCGTAATACCCGGCGATGTCAGAAATAGTGAGAGTCCACACATCCGCGCTCACATAGTCCAATTTATACTTGGCGGCATTATCAAGCCACTTCGGAGCATATTTCCACTCCGACTCCCCTTTCAATATCACGCCGGTGTGGGCGTATATGGGCGACGATGCCGTCAAACCTGCCAATGGAGAGCCTGCGGCATTGAAAGTAATGACCACAGGCGCGCTGTTCTGATAAATAGTTTTAGGCGACGTTGTCACAGTTTGCGCCATCACACAGGAGCAACACCAGGCAACAGCAATCGCCACGAAAAAAGTAAAAAATCTTTTCATAAAAACACGCTATAAAACAAATACTATAAAAAATCGCCTAAACGGCAATTGCAAACTATCAATTTACAAATTTGACGATTCTTTTTGTAATAAGCAACCCGCCACGATGTGTTTTAAAACATATCATGGTTTTTCCGTATAGATGCCAACGGCGGAATGAAGTTAGAAATCTATCGTTAGCGACACGTTGATTTGTCTGCGTGTGAGATAGTTGGGAACGGCATACTGCACGTCGTTCACATCAGTCACCCAATAATAACTGCTCACGTTAGAGATGTCAAACAGATTGAAACAATCCAATCCAAGCCATATCGATTTCAGATATTTTCCGATTCCCGAGCGCGCTTCCCCCTCCTTGGGCGCGGAAAGCAGCGCGTATGAGAGTCCTATGTCAACTCGTTTATAGGCGGGGGTGCGGAAATAGCCCTTGTCCCTCGAACTGTGAGGCGCCGTCGTGGGAAGACCGTCGGAGAATACCCCGCGCAAATTCAATTTAAGCTTGGGAAACTTCGGGAAATAGTCGGTGAAATACATCGCAAAACTATATCTCCGGTCATTAGGACGCGGCACCTTCACTCCGTTCAGCGTTTCCTGAGTCTTCATCAACGAAAAACTGATCCACGAATCGCTTCCGGGCACAAACTGCCCGAACAGCTTGAAATCCACACCGGCGGCAAAACCCGATGTCGAATTAACGCCGTCATAAACCACTTTCAGGTTGTCGACCTCATAGGGAATCAAATTGGAAAGCGCCTTATAATAAGCCTCCCCCGACAATTTGAAAGGACGGTTAAGCATTCTGAACGTATAATCGGTCCCAAGAATGAATTGCCAGCTGCGTTGCGACTTTATATCGCGGTTAAGCTCAATGACCGTACCATCCTCCGTAGCACGGCGAAACTCCTTATAAAATGGCGATTGATAATATAATCCTGTCGCAAACCGAAACACCCAGTTATCAGCCTTTGCAGGAATGTAGGACACACTCAGGCGAGGGCTCATCAAGAACTCCTTATTAAAGTCCCAGTATGACAGCCTTACACCCCCATTAACCGCAAAATAACCGCTGGAGGCATTGAGTCGGTAGCTGTCCTGAATGAACGCGCTCATCCTGTTGGTCGACAAATCTTGCCTTGATGTGAGTAGATAAATCATTTCCANAGATTCCCCGCCCGACGGCAAAGAAAAGCCGGCTGAATCGCGAAGCTCCCATTCGCGCGACCGCTCATAAACTTTCTCACGGTTGTAGGTTATTCCGTAAGAGAGATTGTGGGAGTTCAAGCCCGAGTTCCCCCTGAGCGCCAATGAAAACACCGACGCCTTTATGCGGTTGCGGGCATGCTCGTGATATCGTCCCACTCCGAGTTCGCCCCCAACGCCGTCGTCGCCCGACGTTCCCGCCTGGTCAAGCCAATATTCACCCGATATGTCGTAAGACACCAGCTCATTGGTGAGATAGCCCGACGCAAGAAAAGTGAAATCATTTGCTTTGTTAGGACGGAATTGAAGCGCCATCGCTCCAAAATAAGTCTCGAAACGGTCCTTCTCTTTGCCGTCAAAATAAACGGTAAACTGCTTCGCATCCTCTGCGGTTCCGAAGTTGGTCGTGCGGTTGACCGGAGTAAACTTATAATTATTTATGGCTATATTCCCAAGAAACGAGGCTTTCCATTTTGGGCTCAACCGATAGTTCAGATTAGTTTGATAATCAAAGAAATTGGGGTCATACTCCCCTTTCGTCTCCAAAGAGCTGAGCACGGAATTATTCCTTTTGTAACGAAGTCCGTGCAACTGCGAAAAATGCTTCGAGCTTTGCCCCACGGCAAGATTCGCGCCCATGAGACTAACACCCACAGTGCCTTCAAACGCCTCGGGCTGCCGATAGGTGATGTCGAGCACCGATGACATCTTGTCGCTGTATTCAGCAGGAAATCCGCCCGTAGAGAATTCGATCTTATCGACCATGGCGGGATTTATCACACTAAGCCCCTCCTGCTCGCCCGATGTCACCAGGAGCGGACGGTAAAGCTCAATGCCGTTTATGTAGACGCTGTTTTCATCAAATGATCCCCCATGCACCGAATATTGCGACGACATCTCATTAGAGGAGCTGACACCAGCCATAGTGGTGATGAGCGACTCCACGCTGCCGCCCGACACATCGGGTGAAAACTTATAGGAACTCGTGCCGATCGACTGCATTCCGCCCAATTGCCGCTTGAAATCGCTGACCTCGACCTCGGCAAGCTCAGTCGCCTTGCTTTGCAACTGCTGGTTGAGCACAACCTCCCCCTTCGCGTCAATCAAAACACGCTCCGCCTCTTTATAGCCTATACATGAAAAAATTACCTTTATCGTGTCCTGCTCGGGACACACAAGGGAGTATTCACCCTTCAAGCCGGTCGTTGTGCCTGTCACCGTGCCCGCTATGCGCACCGTCACAAACTCAAGCGGCTCATTACTGCTGTCATAAACCTTGCCGTGAATCCTCACCTGAGAATACACCCCCGGCAGGCAAAAAAGAACTATAAAGAATAATATGATAGGTCGAAATGAATGTCGCATCTTTTAATGGGATTATAAAGTTTAACGAAGAAATCATTGTATTATTGCTGCGATTGTTTAACTTTGCAGCTTTACTAAAAGGTATATCATTCTCATGAACGTAAATATAGAGGAACTGATCACGCTCAATTACGAGCTTGAAGGATTGCTCCATCTTGCATTGCACCGCGGCGACAACACCCCCCGTCGGGTGTGGAATCTGATTGCGGCAAAAATAGAAGCATTGAAAGAGGGACTCCCCGTCCAAGAGCTTGCCGACGAAAGCATTCCTGAAAAAATCGAAGAAGAAAAAAACGAGGAGAAGGTAGATGTTGAAGCGCCCGCAGCTTCAGCCGAAGAAGCGCCCCTTGTCAATGAAGAAACCGCCCATTCCGACGATGAGGATTATTCCGACCTGCAACCGCTACCCGTTCCTCAGGAAGAAGAAAAACCCGCGCTCACCGAGGATGAAATCAAGACTATAATAAAAGAGGAGGAGCTCGAAGCCGCCGAAGCTGACCCGATGGACGAACCCTCGTTCTCCGTTCCTCAGTCGGGATTCGTGCCCTACACCGAGCCGGCGGCTCCTGAGAAACCTCTCGTGTCATCCGAACCAATAAGGCTCGACGAGAAACTGGCGCGCGAAAATTCGCGCGATCTCCGCAAGGCGTTCTCGCTCAATGACAAATTCCGCTTTCGCCGCGAGCTCTTCTCCAACAGCGAAATCCTAATGAACGAAACGCTCGACGCCATTGAAGCGATGTCGTCAATCGACGAAGCCGCCGACTATTTCTATACCGATCTAAAGTGGGATAAATCCAATCAAGATGTTGCCGACTTTGTTGAAATCATAACCCACCATTTTTCAAGCAAATGAGCGGAAAACTCTTCATCGTCCCCACGCCTGTAGGAAATCTCGGCGACATGTCGCCGCGCGCAATCGAAACCTTGCGCGGAAGCGACCTGATTCTTTGCGAGGACACGCGCACGAGCTCAGTGCTTTTAAAACATTTTGAAATCGGAGTCCCCACTGCCAGCCATCACAAATTCAATGAGCACTCGGCGACAGTCTCCGTAATAGAAAAGCTCAAAAGCGGCATGACGATATCGCTCATTAGCGATGCCGGCACTCCGGGCATTTCCGATCCCGGATTCTACTTGGCGCGGGAATGCCGCTTAAACGACATCCCGGTGGAAACCCTCCCAGGCCCCACAGCGCTCATCCCCGCCTTAGTCAACTCTGGATTGCCATGCGACCGTTTTGTGTTTGAAGGATTCCTTCCTCAGAAAAAAGGACGTGCTACGCGCATAGCCGAACTTGCCGCCGAGGAACGCACATTCATCCTCTATGAGTCGCCCCTGCGCCTGTTGAAAACCCTCTCCCAACTTGCCGAAGCATGTGGCAAAGACCGTGAAGCGTCAGTGTCAAGAGAAATATCGAAACTGCATAACGACACCGTGAGCGGAACGCTTGAAGACCTCATCGCGCACTTCACCGTGAACATTCCACGAGGTGAAATTGTTATCGTCATAAGCGGCAAACGTGACAACGAAGGACCTCGCCGTCACCAAAACAAATATAAGCCACGGGAAAACGAAGAATAAACTGACATATTAATTATACCCAAAATTCTACGAAAATGAAAAAAATCGTTTCAATTGTTGCCTTAGGGATGTTAGTCCTTACAGCATGTAATGGCGGAAAAGTGAAACAGCTTGAGGACGCAAAAATAATGACAGATGATTCATTGCGCGTAGCTCTTGCCAATCAAGACAGCCTGTTATCGCTCCTTAATGATATCACCGACGGCATGAATCAAATCAAGGACCTGGAGAAAATACTCACCAACACATCCGATCTCACTGCCGAGTCCCAGTCACGCAAGGACCAGATCAAGAATGACATGATCGCCATCCAGCAGG
>WFMA01000186.1 GCA_009177195.1 Bacteroidales bacterium
AGAAGTCCGACATTCACAATCCCATTGATCTTGGCACTGCTAAAGTGCAAAGAGTTTCGGCTCGATTTGATTTTGAGCAGACTACCGTTGCTGGACAGAATGCTCCTAATTTATATCCCATAACCAGCTCTTATGACGAAACCGTTATCGAAGGTTATGTGGAGCTTGTCGGGATATCCTTGTTCAATATGTCCAAGACATTCAATTATCTCCCCATGATGTCGGCAAATTCCTCATGGAGTAATCCGCAGATATGCGTTAGGGAAACTTCCAATAATTGGGTTGTCAGCACAGGATATGATATTAAGGCAAACTATGCCGGAGGAAATGCTTCGTCGATTTTCTATTTTCCCACATCGATTCCCGATTTTGCCCCGAGTTCGGCTGATTACACNCCGTTTGATGCTCTTGTAAATGACGATAATGATGAAAACTGGACTCCCGGTGCCAATACAAGCTATAAAATATGGCGATATGCGACTGAAAATACGATTCCCGGTGTGACAGAACAAAAACATGGCATCTCTACCGGTGTCCTGTTCAAAGGTTATATAAGAGGTGAGGCAGGTTCTGACTTGAACAACATGCTTAAATCAGGAAAGGTGCTGTATGCTTTCGACGGACATATTTATGGTGATAAGGACGCTCTTACGGCATTTGTTGAAGGAGCTCCTACGACTACTCTTGCTGATTTCTACAAGCAGCTTTTTGTTCCCGACAATTTGGATGCCAACGGCGACCTGATAAATACCGTGAAAGATGGTATTACTATCTATCGCCCTGTGGTGGTGAATGCTGAAAATGTTTATCCATGCTATTATTATTACTATAACCGTCATGACGACAACATGGATAATATAACCATGGGCGACATGGAATTTGCTGTAGTTCGAAACAATGTTTATAAGTTGAAGGTGAATTCAATCAGTGAATTCGGCCATCCGGGTGAGCCGGGCGACGATCCTGACCCTGAAGATCCCGACGGTCCCGATGAATCACCCAAAACTTATTTCAAGCTCTCGGTGCAGACTCTTCCATGGGTTGTGCGCGTTAATGCCATAGATTTTTAATCGGTCTATTTTGAAGAATGAATCAGTTAAAACGAATCATAACCAAGTTTGTCATAGGGATAACGGCAATTGTTCTCCCTATGACAGGCTTGTTGTCGTGCGATAACGCGATATATGAAAAACTTGAACCGTGTCGGTCGGGAATTGATGTTCGGTTCATTTTTGATTATAATATGTTATTTGCTAACGCATTTTATTCACAAGTGGATTGTCTGACACTGTTTGTATATGATTCGGACTATAAGTATGTGACCACCCTTACTGAAACATCTTCGGCTGCGCTTGCCGATGAGAACTACAAGATGACACTTAATCTTCCTGCCGGTGAATATAATTTGTTGGCTTATGGAGGCATGGGGTGTAGCAATTCATCATTTTATTTTAGCTCGGCGCCGGTTGAGGGGGCGGATATGAGTTCAATCCAGGTTGAGATGAATTCTGATTGCATTGGCGCCGATCCCGGAATTGATTTGCATGGATTGTTTTACGGAGCTCTTAAGGTCAATGTGCCTGAACCGCAATCCAACACTTTTTCCCTCGTGACTCTGCCGATGATGCGCGACACTCATAATATCCGCATTCTTCTTCAGCATGTCGATGGAACTCCGGTGAATTATGAGGATTTCGAAATCACTATTGCTGGCGCCGATAATTTCAAATTTGATTTCGAAAATAATTTGATTCCATCGGGTGTGTCATCTGCTATTTATCCATGGAAGAGTGGAAATGTTTATGCGGGATTGAATCCCGACGGTTCCNAAGCGACTCTTGCCTNTGCTGAATTCAGCACGTCTCGTTNAACNCCCGATTCCGNNATGANATNGGANATAATNGGGAATCCCAACGAGCCTGCTGTAGTTTCGATACCCCTTGTGAATTATCTCCTTCTATTGAAGAGTGAAAAATATGCCCGGATGCAGTCTCAGGAGTATCTTGACCGTGAGTTATCATGGGATATGATATTTTTTCTTGATAGTGACAACACTTGGATGAAAACTCATATCCTGATTAATAATTGGGTCGTAAGGCTCAATGACGCTGTTTTATGAAATTGAAACCAACTATCTTGTGTGTCGGCATGATGTCGGTTGCTTTAGCCGGTTGCGGGGACGGAGCGCCCTCCAATGGGGTGGAGGAGCATGCCCCCATGGCCTACATGTCGCTTTCCGTTTCAACTGTTGAGTCGGTTGCCGGCGGGCGTGTCGACGGCTATACCTTTGAAGCGGCTGAGTCCTCCAACGAAATGATTCATACGATGCGTTTTGTGATAGTTGACGGTGACGGTAATGTGGAACACAATGTGTCGATTTCTCAGATACCCGATTTCAAAACATCACCGAAACGATTTCGTGTGAAGCCTCATGAAACAAAGGCAGTGTATCTTTTTGGCAATGAAACCTCTATTCCTGAGGAAATAATGACGGTATTCAAAAATTTGAAGCAGGGTGAGGCTTTTCCTGTTGCACTTTATGAGACCGCTGAGTTGGGTGACGAATCGGGCAATCCGCTCTTCCCTAATGACCGGCTTATTCCCATGACCGAGGTTCATAGTGTTGAAATCGGCGCGCCTGTTTATAACGGTCCCGAGCCGGTGCCTTATCAAGCCGAATTGTTTGTGACGCGTGCCACGGCTAAACTCTCATTCAATCTTACTGTTTCAGAAAGTTATCTCGGATTTAATCCCTCAATGATATCGACAATTACGTTCAATAAAGTTGGGAATAAGGAGTATCTGTTTCCCAAAAACACTCAATACCTCCCTCCAAAGAATCCATCATCTTTCGATGCCAGAACCGTGACCTCTTTTAGTGTGCCTGTCGACGCAGTGAATGAGCCTTACGTCGTGACATGGATTAAGGGTGGAGATGACCGTTCTTATTTATCAGGACCCATTTATATACCGGAGACTGATAATGGATTCTCAATTAATTCCTATAGCATCGTGTTGCCTGTTGGAGGAATTGATCTTGAAGCCACGCTCCCCAATCTCCCCTCGCTTCCGCGCAATACTCATGCGAAAGTTGATATAACGCTGAGTGGCGGTCGGCTTTCGGTGGAAGTTGCCGTGGTTCCATATACCGGCGTGTATCTTAATCCCGAATTTGGAATTGACCGGGACTGATAAAGGAAAAATTAGGAATTGCATTAAATAAATTGAAAAATCAAGCCATTCTTCAACTCAGATGAAATTGGGTATTTTAAATATAAAATTGAGATTAGTTGCCGTGTTTGCGGTGATCATTGCATTATTGTCGNTTTTCTCCTGTACTGATGACTTGCTATATGATTCAGCNGAAATAGGGGATGGAACGGCGGCAATGAACCTATCTCTCAATTTTAAAGAAATAGGACNTCGAATTGAGTCGCGGGCGCCTCATGGCGGCACGCCGGGAAATGCGATTGATGCGATAGAGTCGCTGTGTGTCTTGGTTTATGATCTCGATGGAAAACTCGTCAAAAAATATTCGCAGAATGATTTTGAAAATTATAATTATAAATTGTTTGAACCTGACGGCGCTCCGGCTGATGCTGTTCTAAGCGGTGAGCATCAAGCTCAGGACTCCACGGGACGTGCCTCTTTTAACATTGGTGTGCAAAATGCGGACAATCGCTTGCCCTATGGTAAATATCGCATGTATGCTGTTGCCAATATGGGTGATCTTTCAGAATATGATGTCGAGACTGAGACTGCTCTTCATTCCATAACGCTGAATTGGAATGAAGAAGTTGAAGCCAATAATCAGATGTTCGGTTACTTTACACCGAATGAGAACAGTGCTAAAATCAGTNTCNGGTTTATCGGCAGTGAACTTACAATCAATGAGAGCAGCGTGTCGCTTCACGCCTGGATTAAACGCTGTGTGTCGAAAGTGACTGTCGCTTTCGATGGCAGAAAATTGAAAGACCAAGTGTGGATTTTTCTTAAGTCGGTTGAAATAAAAGACATNCNNGNGANNATGCAACTTGGCGGCTGACAATCCGGACGGTGAGATAACCGACGGGGATAAGGGGAGGGAGTTGCATTTCTGGGAGCCTGCCGATGGTGAGGCAGTCCAGAAGATTATATACCATGAGGGTGATGGAGTGCATGCTCCTCTTGAATGGGGAGAGTATGTTTCCAAAGGCCATCCTATTTTCGGCTTTGATTCTATTAGTGCGAATAACCTCGATTTGACCTACAAGGAGCGACTCGCTGCCCAGCATACCCGGAATGTGAATGCCCTGTATTTTTTCGAGAATATGCAGGGGAAGGGGCTTGCCGGAACCAAATCCGATAAACGCCAGCAGGTGAACCAAGCGGATAAGAATAATCAAGTCACATCCTATCCTGAAGGTGTCGACCCGAATGAGGAAGCATGGAAAGACGCAAAACCTTATGGCTCCTATATAGAGGTGAAAGCTTATTATCTGTCGTTTAATCCGGGCGATCCCGGGCAAGGTGAGATTACATATAGATTTATGCTCGGNAAAGATGCTGAACTGGATTATAACGCTCAGCGCAACTATCATTATAAGCTCACTCTCTGCTTNAATGGCTATGCCAACGACGTGGACTGGCATATAGAGTATGAAGAAGAGGACAGAAAAATTCAGACTCCCAATCCCTACTATATTTCCTACCTATACAATCGCTCCATGATGCTGCCTCTTGACATAGATGCCGGTTCTGCTACAATTTCAAGTATAGACGTTGCCATTAAATCTAACGGCTGGGCGCCGATAGAGGGCTCAACCGACGGAGGGGTAAGCGCTGAGCCGGGATATGATGACGCCACTGCTGTGTATTGGAAGCCGGTGGATAATCCTACTGCTTATCCATGGAACGGTTTCCTTTCATTAAGAAATATAGGAAGTAACACGGTAATANNCGGATNTGCNCCNTATGGNGTAAACTCAAATAAATCACATTATGATGATGCGGAGCTTGGTTATGTGACATATAATGATTTTACGCCAAGTGTAAAATCCATTGATGAAGCTTATGATGACGGAGAGATCCACGTGAGCCTCAAGGAAGAGGAGGGCATGAATCATTACACTGTGAATATTCCTTTGTGGACGAGGGCTAAAAGCCTTATCAGTCAAACCGGCTATACCGGCAACAATCCCTATGACGCTTATCAGCGTGAAGCCAAGATTGAGATAAAGGTCACTTTGTCGGATGGAACTGTGTTGACTCCCGGATTGAGCCCGAACACTACTGCCCGGGAGGGCGATTTGATTTCAATCAGGCAGGTTCATCGCATTGTCAATCCGAAAGGAATTTACCGCAGCGCGGATAAAAATGCCGATTTCCACGTGGTGTTGATGATGCTTCGCGGTGAAGGTTCAACGTCTTTTATCCCTCTACCCTCCAATGGACCTTGGCGAGCCTACGTATTTAGGGACACTCAACGCGGAGAAGGCAATCCCGACAATTGGGATGATGAATCGGGCGGTACTATATGGCTTGAAGGCGCTGAAGGCACAACTACCGACAATTTCACTGTTAAAGACCGCAATGGCATAACAAGGACCTACCAGACTGTTAATGGGTATTCAGGTTCTGATATCGATTTTACAATCCATTTCAACGGCAAGACTCCTAAGGGTGGAGATGTGAACAACTACGCATTGATAAGGGTGGAGTATAATAATTACNCTTGTGATCNCTTGNTATTTGTTCGTNAAGGTAACGAACCNGACAATCTTATTGAAAATGGCGACAAGTGGATGGCGAGCAATAATATCAGCAATGGAGTGGTGGGGGAGAGTCCGCTCAATGAGGGATCATTGTTCCGTTTCAATAATTGGAAAGGGATTCTTGCCGAGAGTAACCAAAACTGTAAATCGCCATGGGTCAATATTTCCCCCAACTCCTTTTTGGGGAATTGCGCCGATAACAATCAGTTGAAACTGACCGATGGAAGCGAAGGTACATGGGCGGGCATCGGCTATGATTACACTTATGAGAATACCACGTATTGGGGCTCTCAGCCCAATGGACTGCGTGTGGCGGAATTCTCTGATTATAAGGAGTTATATGATAATGTGGATATAGAGCAAGGTTTCGGAATTCTGTATGGCGATGACTCTGAAGANGNGCTAAACAATATCAGGGATGCTNACGNATATCTCGATGATGNCGATCCTGNTCGATCTATGGATAAGGNGNTGANANGATGTTTCGTCTATAATTATAGGACAGGACGAAACTTGTTTTTCCCAATCGGAGCATCGGGGTATGGACACAGAAAAGCTGACCAGAACGGACACACGGGAGTGTTGCGTTACGCTTGTAGTGCGCGTTGGGGTTATTTCCCCTCCAGTGCTGTTGGGTCCATCTATCCAAATGGTGTATCGGATTGTCCTCTGTTTCTTGACCTGTTTCGCCGTCCCGGAGCGATATACTGGCTCCGAACTCCCGTTAAGGATGCCGACTTGGATCCGGGTAACTTGTCAGTGGCATGGGATATAAACTTCTTTAACTTTAACTTCTATCCCTTGAATAACAATGATGTT
Source organism: Bacteroidales bacterium (assembly GCA_009177195.1). Lineage (GTDB taxonomy): Bacteria > Bacteroidota > Bacteroidia > Bacteroidales > Muribaculaceae > Muribaculum. The sequence goes on from WFMA01000186.1 coordinate 6,573, forward strand.
CTTATTAACGGCATATCTGATGCTTGTTTCATAAGGAGTATTAAAGAGTAAGAAACACATGTGTTTTCTTTGAATAGTAATCCTATTCAGAATGTTAGATTAGTGTGGCCGGCTTCTGCGTGAGCAGCAGTCGGTCTGTTTTTTCCTGTCCCTAATCACAATAAAATGAAAAATAGGATAATTTAATATTAAAAATGGTGACCAATAGGAGANTTTATCGTAATTTTATATTAAAATTCCAAGAGANTAAAGTTTAATGAAAAAGATAGACGATTTTCTANTTAATCTGCGTGTTCCCGGAGGAAAGGTGGGCTCGGGNTCTTNGCTTGNGGNTGANCCGTNTCNCAGGGAGNCCTATTTTAATCACAGTGTGATTTGCCTGATTGAATATGGAGGTGATAGGGAGTCGTCAATGGGCGTTGTGATGAATAAGCCCACTGAGTATTCTCTTTCGGAACTTGTCAAGGAGGTAAAGAGAGAGGATCCTATAGTGGTGTATTGCGGCGGACCCGTCTCTACCGACCGCCTTTACTATGTCCACACTTTGGGCGATGACATTATTCCCGGCGCTACAAAGATATGCGATGGATTGTACATCGGCGGCGACTTTTCTGCTATGATTGATTATGTCAACGCCGGATATCCGATCGACAGCCACATCCGCTTCTATCTGGGATATAGCGGCTGGGATGCCGGGCAACTTGACACGGAACTTGCCGATAACGTGTGGGCTGTCGTTCCGATAAAATCACCCGCAAAACTCCTCTCGGGAGCTTCCGACGGTTATTGGCACCGATTGGTCAGGGAGATGGGCGAGGACTATAAGGGTTGGCTGTACCATCCTCAAAACCCGAGCTGGAATTAAGCTAATTGAATAGCCGTTGGAGTGAAAATGCGTCTTCGTAGCTTGCTCCATGTCTGAGCCACGAACGATACCTTCCGCATATTTTGAATCCCGATTTTTGGAATAATTTTATGCTCGATTCATTTGTCACCGGGATGATTGCATGAATCTGGTGCATTCCAAGCATTGAATGGCAATAATCGGCAAGGAGGTTTAATGCTCTTGTGGCATATCCCTGGCGGTGAAATTGCCTGTCGATGATAATCCCTACGGCGGCTCGCCGGTTGTGAGGATCGAAATCATAGAGATCGATGGCGCCGATGAGCGCTCCGTCATCTTTATGCGCTATCATGAGCCGGAGCTGTTTTGCTGAATATATGTCGGGATTGTAGTCGGCGATATATTCCTCGATGAGTTTTTTTGAAAATGGCGCCGTGGCGCATCCCACGCTCCATAGTTCGGTGTCGTTCTCCCATTGATATATAATGTCAAGGTCGTAGGGCTCGGGTAGGCGCAATACGATTAAGTCATCTGAAAGATATCGGTTGTCGTTCATCGGTTGTTTCGGTTAAATGAGTCACTGAATAAAGTGCGGTTCAANAGNGAGCGTCCAAGGGTGATTTCGTCAGTGTATTCGATTTCATTTCCCACNGAGACTCCGCGCGCCAGTTGAGTGATTTTCACCGGCAGAGAGCCAAGTTGGCGGTAGATGTAGAAATTGGTTGTTTCCCCCTCCATTGTGGCGCTGAGTGCGAGAATTATTTCAGTTATATCGCCGGTTTTCACCCTTTCGACCAGCGAAGCTATCTCAAGATCGGTGGGACCGATGCCGTCCATCGGCGATATAAGCCCTCCAAGCACATGGTACAGCCCTCGGTACTGCCCGGTGTTCTCAAAAAGCATCACGTCCTTCACGCTCTCCACGACGCACACCGTCGACGAGTCGCGCGCCGGATTGGAGCATATAGGGCATACTTCTGTTTCTGAAATATTGTGACACGTAGTGCAGTATCTGATGCCTTTGCGCAAATTTATGATGGCGTCGCCAAGCGATTGTCCCATTTTTTCATCCTGCCTGAGAATGTACAGCGCCAGTCTCAAGGCGGTTTTCCTTCCTATGCCCGGCAAGCGCGACAGTTCGTTGACGGCTGTTTCGAGCAGTGTGGAGGCGAATTCTTGTTCCATAGTTGTAAATCCTGCTTCTAACTTAACGTAAAGTTAGCTCAAAACAATGAATGTGACAAACTGCATGGCGTAATTTTCGCAATTTTGCTTTTTACATTGTTATTAAATGCTTAATTTTGCGTGTTGAAAGCAAAATTTGCTCAAAAAGACAATGAAAATTATACGTAAAGTCGATGAACTTAAGAAGACCCTCGGCGCTGAAAAGGCTGCCGGTAAAACGATAGGGCTTGTTCCTACGATGGGCGCTCTTCATGCCGGACACGTGTCCTTGATTGACCGTGCCCGAAAAGAAAACGATATTGTCGTTGTAAGTGTATTTGTGAACCCTACACAATTTAATAATCCTGAAGACTTGCGCACTTATCCGCGCACAGAGGAGGCTGATTGCCTCAAACTCGAAGCCGCCGGAGTGGACTACGCCTTTATTCCCGAAGTGGAGGAGATGTATCCCGAACCCGACACTCGAGTGTTTGACCTTGGACCTGTAGCTGAAGTGATGGAGGGCAAAATGCGCCCGGGACATTTCAATGGAGTGGCTCAGGTCGTAAGCAAGCTCTTCGCAATGGTTGAGCCGACTCGCGCCTATTTCGGTGAGAAGGATTTCCAGCAGATTGCGGTGATACGCCGCATGGTCGAGCTCGAAGGTTTCGATCTTGAAATNGTTCCCTGTCCCATTANGCGCGAAGATGACGGATTGGCGTTGAGNTCCCGAAATGTTCGACNTAANGCCGAGCAGCGTGCCATTGCCCCTAAAATCCATANAGTTCTTGCCGAGAGCGTTGGCTGGGCNCCNCAGTCGAGNGTAGANGCGGTAAAGGNNCATGTGATAGACGATATTANTGCCTANCNCGGCATGGAGGTGNAATATTACGAAATTGTGAACGGATATGACATGCAGCCCGTTGCTGATTGGTCAGAGACCGATTATCCCGTTGGATGCGTGACGGTTAATGTCGGCAATGTCCGTCTTATTGATAACATCAAATACACATCAGGAAAATGATGCAGGTAGAAGTAGTGAAGTCGAAGATTCATCGTGTCACTGTCACGGAAAGTAATCTTGCCTACATTGGAAGCATTACCATTGATGAGGATTTGATGGATGCGGCAAATATCATTGCCGGTGAAAGGGTCTACATTGTCAATAATAACAATGGTGAGCGTTTTGACACCTATACTATCCCGGGAGAACGCGGTTCAGGGATGATATGTCTAAACGGAGCCGCCGCGCGCAAAGTGCAGCCGGGCGACATCGTGATTATAATGAGTTATGCGATAATGCCCTTTGATGAAGCCAAGAATTTTAAACCGGCTGTAATTTTCCCCGACACGGCGACCAATCGCCTTGTTAACCAATAATTAACGAAACGAATACCTCAATCAGATATGTTNGAAAATCNTAGCGAAAGACTTGAACGAAGTTTCAAGCTGTTGAAAGGTCAAGGCCGCATCACTGAAATAAACGTGGCAGAAACCTTGAAGGATGTGCGNCGCGCGNTNNTTGACGCCGACGTGAACTACAAGGTTGCAAAGCAATTCACCGATACGGTTAAAGCCAAGGCTCTCGGTCAGAATGTGATCAACGCTATCAAGCCGAGTGAACTCATGGTTAAGATAGTCCACGATGAGCTTACTACTTTGATGGGCGGAGACACTGCTCAGGTTAATCTGAGCGGGAATCCCACAGTGATACTCATGTCGGGACTTCAGGGTTCCGGTAAGACCACCATGTCGGGCAAGCTTGCCAAAAAGCTCAAGAGTGAAAAAGGGCGCCGTCCTTTGCTGGTTGCCGGCGACGTTTATCGTCCTGCCGCTATTGAGCAGTTGAAAGTGCTTGGAGAGCAGATTGAGGTCCCTGTATATACAGAGGAGGGCAATAAGAATCCTGTGCAGATTGCGGAAAACGCTATTCGTTACGCAAAGGCTAATCATTTTGACCTCGTGATCGTCGATACAGCCGGACGTCTTGCCGTTGACGAGGCGATGATGAACGAGATTGAAGCCATTAAGAAAGCCATCAAGCCTCAGGAAACACTCTTTGTAGTCGACTCAATGACCGGCCAGGATGCGGTGAATACTGCAAAAGAGTTCAATGACCGTCTTGATTTTGACGGAGTGGTGTTGACAAAACTCGACGGTGACACCCGTGGTGGAGCTGCCCTGTCAATCCGCACTGTCGTCACCAAGCCTATAAAATTCGTCGGTACCGGCGAGAAGCTTGACGCGCTCGACTACTTCCATCCCGCGCGTATGGCTGACCGTATCCTCGGAATGGGCGATATCGTCACCCTCGTTGAGAAGGCTCAGCAGCAGTTTGACATCAAGCAGGCTGCGGAACTTGAACGTAAATTCTCTAAAAATCAATTTAACTTCAACGACTTCTATAATCAGATTCAGCAAATCAAGAAACTTGGCAACATCAAGGATATCGCTGCAATGATTCCGGGAGTCGGCAAGGCAATCAAGGATGTCGACATCGATGACGACGCTTTCAAGAGCATCGAGGCGGTGATTCGCTCGATGACCGAAAAGGAGCGCNCTCATCCCGACATTATCGATGCNAGCCGCCGTCGTCGCATCGCTGCCGGTTCGGGAACCTCGCTTCAGGAAGTGAATCGCATCCTCAAAAATTTCGAGGACATGCGCAAGATAATGAAGTCGGCAATGAACATGAAGGCTAACCCCATGAAGATGATGCGCAACATGCGTCGTCGTTAATTAGTTTAAGATGGACAAGACCATAACAGTCAATGGAGCCACGGTGCATTATACCGATAACGGGTCAGGCAATCCCATCGTGCTCATGCACGGCTGGGGATGCAATACTACCACGTTGGCGAGCATTGAAAAAGTGGCTCTTGAAACCAATAGGGTTATAAATATTGATTTTCCCGGGCATGGGAAATCTCCTGAGCCCCCTGCCGTGTGGGGAGTGGAGGAATACACCCAGGTCCTTGAAGCGATAGTTAAAGCTGAAAATCTGGTTAACCCATCTTTGCTTGGTCACTCTTTTGGCGGGCGCGTAGGAATTCTCTATGCTTCACGCCATGACGACGTTGACAAGCTCATTTTGGTCGATGCTGCCGGAATCAAGCCCAAACGTCCCATTAAATATTACTTTAAGGTATATTCATTTAAGTTGATGAAGCGTTGGCTTTATCTTACGCTTGGACGTAACGAGGCTGAAAAGCGGCTTAATGTGATGCGCGGTAAAACCGGTTCAAGTGACTATGCTAATGCCACGCCTAAGATGCGCGCTATATTGAGCAAGGTTGTTAACGAAGACTTGAAATCGTGTATGCCTCATATCAAAGCGTCGACGTTGCTGATATGGGGCGAGAACGATACAGCGACACCGATAGCCGATGCCCGATACATGGAATCCCACATTCCCGGCGCCGGACTGGTTTCCTTCCCCGGGTGCGGTCATTACAGTTTCCTTGACAATCCAGCTCAATTTTCCGCTGTGCTCAGAAGTTTTCTTAAATCATAATTCCAACTAATGGCTGTTCTATTTCTATTCATAGCATTATCGGCGCTTTTCAATATGCTGCTTGAATATAAGCGCGACTTAATGATGATGCAGCAGAACTCCTACCGATGTGAGCGTTACATGAAGTGGTTGTCAACGAGTGGCGATACCACTTCTATCATAAGGCTGTGCGGAATGGGAGCCTTTCTTTTTGCTTTTGTCGCATTTGCTTCCCATCTCATGGGAATGGTGGTGATAATGGCATTTGACTGCTGTTGCGGCACCCGGCTGTTGAGTGCAAGTTATAAAAAGCCGTTGGTGTGGACTGCGAGAGCCAAGCGTATATACTCTGTTATGTGCTTGTTGTCGGCTATCGTGATAGCTCTTGTCGCCATTTTTTATGGCGAGGGTTCGTTGACCGACATCGCTTTCTTGATTGCAGTGTCGGCTACAGGTCTCTATGCTGCGTCCCACGTGGTTATAATGGCTGCGGTAAAGTTGCTGCAACCGGTTGAGAATCATATCAACAAGGGGTATTACAACGATGCCGCAAGGATTTTGAAAGGTGTTTCCGGATTGAAAGTCATAGGAATTACCGGAAGTTACGGAAAGACAAGCACGAAACACTATTTGAATCGCATACTTTGCGAGCAGTTCAATGTGTTGATGACTCCGGGGAGCTATAACACTACCATGGGAGTTATCCGCACGGTGAGAGAAATGATGGAACCCTATACCGAAATTTTCATTTGCGAGATGGGTGCCAAAAATATCGGTGATATAAAAGAAATTTGCGATCTCGTCCATCCTCAGGTCGGAATTGTTACCGCAGTAGGGGAACAGCACCTTGAATCATTTAAAACCATTGAGAATGTGCAGCGCGCCAAGTTCGAGCTTGTTGATTCGCTGCCGGCTGATGGCGTTGCGTTCATCAACAATGATTTCCCCTTCGTCGCCAATCGCCCCGTTGAGAATGTGGCATGCCATCGCTACTCCATCTCCGGCGAAAACGGCGGCGAGTACTATGTGAAATCGATGGTGTTCTCGCCCGAAGGGACCGATTTCGTGCTTTGTGCTCCATCGGGAGAATATGATTTCCACACCCGTCTCATCGGCGAGTTCAACATCTCAAACCTCATTCCTGCGATAGCCGTGGCGCTTTATTTAGGCATGAGCATGGACAAAATCAAGTATGCCGTGAGCCGCATCGAGCAGGTTGAGCATCGGTTGAGCCTTAAACGCATTCCCGGCTCATATACCATAATCGACGATGCTTTCAATTCCAATCCCGACGGATCGAGAATGGCGCTCGACGTGCTTGCGTCTATGACCGGCGGCAAGCGTTTTGTGATAACCCCAGGAATGATAGAGCTTGGCGAAAAGCAATATGAATACAATAAGCGTCTTGGCGAAAAAATAGCGTCGTCGGTCGATGTGGCGATTATCGTAGGTCAATATAACCACGATGCGATAATGGATGGACTGAAGGCTGCCGACATGCCCGACGACCGCATTCATTCAGTAGCTTCTTTTAACGATGCCTATGCATTGCTCACCAAGATGGCAGGAGCCGGCGACACTGTGTTGCTTGAAAATGACCTGCCCGACACATTCAAATGATAACATAACACATTACAGTATAAGATGAAAACTAACATAGGAGTATTTTTTGGCGGGCGAAGCACCGAGCATGAAATTTCAGTGATATCTGCGTCTCAGGCGATGCACGCCATCGATCGCGAGAAATATGATGTGACACCCATTTACATCACGAAGCAGGGTAAATGGTACACTGGCGAGGCTTTGTTTGACGTGGCTAATTACCGCAATATTCCTGAATTGCTCAAAAAGTGTGAGGAAGTTTACATGGAGCCCTCTTATGGCGACTATAATCTCTATCGCAAACAGCGTAAGATGTTCGGCTCTCCCGTCGTTACAAAACTTGATGTCGTTATCCCCGTGCTCCACGGCAGCAATGGCGAAGATGGCATTTTCGAAGGTGTGATGGAGACGATAGGCATTCCGTTTGCCGGATGCAATACTCTTGCAAGCGCCAACGGAATGGATAAAATCACGATGAAGATGATTCTTCAGGCATGTGACATCCCCGTGGTGGAATACGTGTGGTTCACTGACAAGGAGTGGTTTGCGAAGCGCGATGAAATCATAAAGCGCATTGAAGATAAACTCGGTTATCCCGTCATTGTGAAGCCTGCAAATCTCGGGTCAAGTGTAGGCATCAGCCGTGTGGCAAATCGTGAGGAGTTGATTGAAAAGGTGGAAATTGCCGAGAAATATTCAACTCGCCTCATTGTGGAGCACATGGTCGACAACCTGAAAGAGATTAACTGCTCTGTCCTCGGTGACTGTGACGACTACCGGACCTCAGTATGTGAGGAGCCGATTAAGAGCGGTGAGATTCTCTCCTATGAGGATAAGTATATGGGCGGCACTAAAAGCGCCAAGGGAATGCAGGCGTCACAGAAACGCATACCTGCCGACCTTCCTGTGGAAATGAGCGATCGCATCCGTTTCCTTGCCGGCGAAACTTTCCGCGTGCTGTCATGCCATGGTGTGAGCCGTGTCGACGTGATTGTCGATGCCGACACCAATGAGATTTATGTCAATGAAATCAACACTATCCCCGGTTCGCTGTCATTCTATCTGTGGGAAGCTACCGGAATACCATTCGACAAACTGATGGACAAACTCGTTTCTCTCGCTCTTAAGCGTAAGCGTGAACAAGGATTGAAGACGGTAAGCTACGATCAGAACATCTTTAGCCTCGGTGGGGGAGTGAAAGGCTCTAAAGGAGCTAAATCCGCTCATTGACAGTCGCTTTAGTTAGGTACAGTAAGTCCGATAAGTCTCTTTTAGGCTTGTCGGACTTATTTTATGCCAAACTATCAACTATTAACAATAGTTAAATAACTATGAATTGTAGTTTAAACTATAAAATATAGTTATATTTGTCATGTGATAAAATTTGAGTGAAATTTCAAGCGAACGAAAATGAAAGAATTGACAGCGAAAGAAGAAGAGATAATGAATTATTTTTGGCAGCACGGAAAACTGTTTGTTAAAGATATTCTTGAGTTTT
>WFMA01000084.1 GCA_009177195.1 Bacteroidales bacterium
ACAGCCTATGGCGTGTATAAGAATAGCATTGCCATGGAACTGTTCAGCTCGTTCCGACCCGACGGTCTCCTTCAGGACTTCCATGCGGCCATAATCATGTATAATCTGGCATCAATAATGGCATCCGGCTGTCCCGTAAAGACAAACAAACGGAAGCCTGACATGAATGTAGCTGTAGGCCTGATACACATTCTCTGCCCCTCACTTGCTTGGAAAATGCCCGGAGACAAATTAAAGGAGATATTAATCAGAGACATTGAATATCTGTCGCGGTACCAAATCTACATAACGCCAAACCGATCCTTCAAAAGGATAAAGCGGATACGAAAGACCAGCGGCAAATTCTACAGGGATATCAACTTCGCTATGGCAGTCTGAAATCTTTATTTGAACCGCATTGTCGCGTGCGATGTCATCAAATGCATTTCAATGGTTGGTAGGATAATGCGGGGGCGACATGGAGCACCATACTTTTTGGGTTTAGGGGCACTCTTTGCAGAGTGCAAAAGGAGTTCCATCACTAACCCTCCACACCTCGCTCCGCTCGTAGTGGAGGGTTATCCATAGTGGTGAGCCTTGCAGGCTCGTGGATCGCATCTTAAAAAGTATCCGCCCTTTCTGATAACATTGTCGCTACATGGATATTCACCTACCGGGGTTGCGGTTTGTGGATATCGCGCGATGTCCGTACTTTTTTTGGTGCGATGGCGGTACGTTTTTAGGGCTGGGACGGTTAGCGGGANAGGGAGAGGTTGAANGTNATNCCGTAGCTGCTGTTGGTCGTGGGGAAGGCGCTCGACGAGATGAGCGGGGTGTTGACCTGATGGTCGAAGAAGGCGCCGAGAGTGACGCGGCGGCTCATTATATAGTTNGCCGAGAAATTGATCGAAAGCGAACGCGTTCCCGATGTTGCCTGCGCATAATTNGACTCGATGCGGCGAATTAGCGCCTGACTCTGTTGCAGTGANAANTCGGCATTNACAGTGAGGTCGTTGCTGATGCCTCGTCCCGAGCCCTTCATCTTGAGCACGGTGTTGAAGCCAACGATTTTATACCCAACTCCGAGGGTTATATTTTTAGTTTGAGCCTCAACGAGCTGTCCGGCATCGGAATTAAGAGTGAGTGTGCGGCTGTCACGATATTCGGCATTAAATTTCAAGTCATTTTTCAATGTCACATTCACTCCGATGAGGGGCGCGAAACGCTCGGTGATTGCCACCGACGAGATGTTGTAGGGGGATGACGGCACGGGTTCGCCTGAAAGCTCGTTGAGCGTGAAGCCCATGCCACCCCCGACCCCCATCCAGTTGAGATAGGAGGAATAAGATCCCACCGAATAGGTGCATTGATAGGCATGAGTGAGAGTTATCGCCTTAAAATGCTTGTTAAGACCGCCGATGCGGATGAGACCGTCGTAGGTGACACGCCAGTTGGGAAGCACTGAGGAAAGCGACGGGAACGGGGTGAGATAGATTTTCGATGCGTCGGTGCCGGTATATGCCGCCAGGAACGCAGGAATGAGCACATCGCTTCCGGCGCGGTTAACACCGCCTACTGCCGGATTAAACTCTTTCCCCGCATTAGGATTGTCCTTCATAAATCCGCCGGATGGATAGATCGTGCCCGCATATTTGCGTTCTATTCTCTCGGCAATAATCGGTATATTTTCCAGGAAACGGTCGAAAGCATCGCTCTGATATCCATCCTGCGCCTTGGCAGTGCGCAACGCAGTCGCAATAGCCACATGGGTCTTGGTGTAGCTTCCCGAGCGGGTGACAGGCATGTTGTCATACATGAACTGCATCTGATTCGTGCGGTTGTCAGTGCGGTTGGTAGTCAGCTTTATTTTAAGTCCCCTTATAGGTTCGAGGTCAAGCTCGAAATTGAACTCATTAGTGCGTGAGAATATCGCCGGAGAGGTCTGCCCGTCGTCAACAAGGAGCCATCCGCGCTCCTTCGCTTTCATCACGTAGTCCTCGCCTGTGAAGCCGAATGCGAAATCAAGACCCGGGGCGAGAGGTCCGTGACTATTGTTCTGCCCGAAAATGTCACCGATGTTGGGGTCGAAAAGTGGCAGGGACAANGACTTGGACGAACGCACTCTGACATTGGCGTTGCGGATAAGCATACCGAAGCGGGTGGCATGCTGGGCAATCTCATCCCATACATTGTTCTCTGTCTTAAGTTGCTCAACGATGGTGAACTTGATGTTTTTATCGCCTGTAGTAAGAATTTCGACCGAATTATTGTCCTTCACTCTCGACTTAATCGGGAATGGTTTTCCATCGGTAGTGGTTGCCGTTACCTTCACTTTCTTGTTGCGGAGATTGTGGATAATGACGGTCGATGTATCGGGCGACAGCTTGAATGTGCGTTCAAATTTCTTCGCTTTAATCGGAGTCGTGTTGCGGCGAGTAGCCGAAAATCTCTGATTCACCTTTTTTAAATAAGGAATCTTATTGTAGAAGCCCTCGAAATTGATACGCCCGTCATAGTTCCATGCTCCCTGGTTGCGAATAGTGTTTCCGGTTTTCACCCCTTCAATCTCAGNGCCGCGGTCCCAATTATAGGTGGCATTGTAGCTTACGGANCCCGAAATGAAGTCAATGGCAGGGATGCGCGAGAAGGGAGCGCGGTAAGTAGCCACGAAATTCTGATTNTATGCCCANGGNGTTCCNAGATGCAGGATGCTCTTTAGGACTGTGTCTTTCCACTCCTTGTATTGATCGGGGAACAGCTTGCGGTTAACGGCTCCAATCGGTTCCTCTATTCGAGCCGAAGTGTTGGACGTGAACGATAGATTCAGTGTTTTCGTGAGATTCCATGAAAGATTGAGCTGGCGGTCCCAAAGGAAATTCTTTGAGACTGAAACAGGAAGTTTAAACATCTGGTCCACCTCGCTGCGAGTCTGCTGCTCATAATAGTAGCGCGACATGGTGGTAAGGAACGAGATGTTGGAGGGAAGGTAATTGAACTCCCACTCTTTCAGGAATTTCACATTCTTATTCTTGGATTTCAGTTTAGCGAACGGCTTCACACCCTTCAAATAAGGTGTCCATGAATATTGAAGCGACCCGCGGTAATCGTTGGTGTTCTCATATTCAGTCGTGGGATCCATCTCCTTGCGCTTGTTAAAGGAGAAATTGAAGGTGAAATTAGCAGGGTCCCACGGCTTCGGAGACGCGCTTTGCACGTCAAACTTCAAACCTGAGATACTGAAACTCTGGACCGTGGCGCGCTCGACCGCATAGTTGGTGATCGAATCGCGTTCCGCCTTGGACGATGCCGCATCGAGCGCATCCTTCAACAACACGTCCTGGTCAAGGGGATTGTATTTCGGAGAGATTTTCTCTTTAGTCACCGAATAGTAAATGGGAGCGCGGAGCTTTACCTTCTCAGGCACGAAACGGCCCAAATCAGCCTGCATTGCGAAATTATACTGGCTGTAGTCGTCCATGCGGCGGGCGTTGAGCGGTTGGTCCACGCCTCCGAATCCCGCCGTCTCCATGTGAGCGCCGAAGTTCAGCNCTGCGATATCCGACATGCCGAGGTTCACATTTCCCTTAGCCGCCCATCCTCCGCTCTCATCAAAATCAGTCACTTTCAGTTCATTGACCCACACNATTCCATCGCGCACAGCCCTGGAGTTGTTGCGCACACCGATGAGCATGACCCTCACATCGCTTAACGAGGGATTACCCATCACAGCCATTGTGTTTTTCTCATTTTCAGGATCACGTCCCGTGTAGAGAGTGGTGTAGTTCACGGTGCTGTTCTCCTGATTCTTCGCCCGGTTACGCTCTTTTTTCAGTGACACGAGATTCTGCAAAGCAAAATCCATGCGGTTGTCAAGCGGCCACACNTTNTANCGNCCCTCGCTATTGTCGGGATATTTGGTGGCNGANGTNATGTGGGGAGTNAGCGAGAGCGGAATCTCATACTCATAGTAATTGTTCTTGATGTCGGTTCCAAGACGGATGAACAGAGAAAGCTCACCGGAACGCAAGTTGGTCACATCGTCGATGAGACTCTCGGCGTGAACCCACATCTGCATTCGCTTGTAGTTTCTCAAATCATGGGAAGTGTTGCGATAAACACCGCGCGCGTCACCCGCCTGCAGCCCNACNACTTTCAGCGACATTGACTGCTCATTGAGCTGAGTGATCTGCGACTGTCCCGGATCGGTGATACGCGACACTCCNGGAGGCAACAGGTAATTGACCGGCTCACGACCGGCATTCTCCTCGATATTCACCACCGANATGTCGAGCTCGCCTTCAGCCGGAGCGTCGCCGCGGCTGTTGAGATTGAAGTCATAAGGGCGCCATTCGCCGCGAACGAGTTCCAANGTGGCGAAACGCAAGTGGGTCACCGCCTTGAATCCGGTCATGAACATGCGGGCGAAACGAATGGTCGAAAAGTCGTTGATCGATCCCACGATACGCTCATAGTCGCTCAAAGGAATTTTAAACTGATACCATTCCACGGTTTGATCGCTACCATCGCGGGTGCGCACCAATGAGACCTGCTTGTCGGTGATGTAGTTTTTACCCACCACGAGATCCTCGGGGCGTATCGACACTTTATACTGGAAATAGCGCTCATACTCGTTGAGGGTGTTATCCTGGTTGATATCCTCGACATCGGGCGACGTGCGNGCCGACTGATAAAGCGGCTCAGGAGCATCACTGGGCGAAAGCGAGTTACCCTCAACTCCGTTATAGTGCTTGTAACGCTCCAATATGCCAAGGCGCTCCTCGTCATAGTCCCTGCCTCGGTAGAAATGATAGTTGTCGCCGGCGGGGTCGTTGAATGCCGAGAACTGATCGGCTTGCATCCGCTCGATAGCCGCAGGCGCCAGTTTCTGACGAAGCCCGTCGAGATAGTTGGAATAGGAGTCAAAAAGGAACTCCTCGTCGTTGATCAATCCGTCAAGCCCAACGTCCTGCACCAGGCGTGAGCTGGCATTGTTGTCAAACGCATAAGTGAGGGAATTCTGTTTGGAAACGCGCCCCCATACAGTCTCCGTCAAGAACTGGTTATTGCCGTCAAAGGGGATACCGTTCTCATAAGACTTCAATCCGTCCTTCAAGATATCCTCGCTTATTTCACCGAAGTTAAGATAGAGGTCACCCCCTTCAAGATTCGGATTCTCGGGGTCAAGGAACGGATTCATCATCCAGAATTGGACATATTCTATATTAGCCTGCTCAAAATTGGTGTTGTCAATCTTTCTCATGATTCCCCCCCAGCGTTTTTCAGGCTGAAGCAACGAGCCCTGATCGTCGATATTCACCGCGTCAAGATTGTAGGGACCTCGCTCGGTGGGATAATAAGAAAGGTTGAGTGTCTGCACAAGATCAGTCTCGCCATATCCCAGTTCGCGGTCGGGGAAAATCTCGGTCACTTTCACCTCGCGCACGTAGGGATTGGAAAGCTGCTTGAGGTCGGAGCTTATGTAGCCCGGAGCGAGTGACGAGTTACGCTGTGTGAACATGCGGTCTATGTAGTACCATGCGAGAAGCGCCCTGTTTTTTCCATAGTCCACGTTATTGGACAGCGCCGCTTCAGGAAACAACGCATTGTTGCCGCTTTCATAAGGAGTTGAGGCAAGAGTCCACGCATAAGGCGAGCGCAGGTCGATTCCGGTTTGAGTCGACTCGAAATCGTCAACATAGGAGCTGCCCTTGTTCGATCCCGACTTCTGCTTGTGAGGGACAAGCTGCGCGAACTCACCCTGGACGCTGAGCGTCGATGGCTGAGTGGCGTTGACGGTAGGTATTTTGTTGAGCAAGTTGGTGAGCCACATGAAATTCGTATTGTAAGCGAAATTCACGCCCCATATCGTGTTGTTGATAACCTCGTCGCCGATATTGACTTTCTCGGTGAGAGCCTTTTCCGAGAAGTGCATTATCGTGGCTCCGATATTAAAGTCCTTATTAAAGCGGTAGTTAAGATCGAGCCCGAGGAGAGTTTTGCGCTGAGTGCTGAAAAGCGATTGGTTTTCAAGCGTCACGTTTATACTTTGCCCCGAATCGATGATACTCTGATTGGTGATAGTAACGATACCCATCGAATAGTCAACGGTATAATCGCTATTCTCAATAAGTCTCACCCCGCCGGCGGTCACCACAACCGAGCCGCGGGGAACATTCATGGCGTTAAGCCTAATCTGAGAACCCGCCGACGCCTGATATTCGCCGGTCAGTGTAAATTTATTTTTGTCGGCAAACTGACGCGCCACCACCAAAGTAGAATCATACAATTCCTGATAGACATACTTTTCAGCAATAGCAGGATTGCCAATCTGTGCCGCGAGATGCTCGCCAAAGGGCTCTACAACCGGAAATATAATCTTACCAGTCGATGACTCGATGGTGTAACCTTCCAGAAAGTCAAAAAATCCGTCGGGATTTGACGCCTCGTTAGAGTCAAGCCGGTCAAGATTCATCACCTGCAGCAGCGGTTTGTCGCTTAAGCCGGGAATAGGCAGATAATTAATCTGAATGCCGGTGGTGTCACTCAGATATTTTATATTCATCTTGAAATTGGACTTCTGCACCTGATAGGCTCCGAGGGAATACACATTCTTCATCATGAGATCCCACATTGGGAGCCGCGGGGTAGTGGTAGTGCTCTTAAGCATCTTCACATAAAGAGCCTGATCGCTGACGGTAATGTCTGACGAAAATTCTCCCACCTGATACACCTGTCCATGATAGGTGTATTCGTATGCCACGGCAAGAACCTCATCGGCTCTAAGCGCTGACTTCACCGAAATGTAACCGAGAGTTGAGTTAAGCGTGTATTCCGACGATTGAAGCAAGCGGGCGCTCTCGACTTTCTCATAGTCCTGTCCTCCCTCTATTCCGTAAGCCGACAACGGTTCAAGAGCCTGTGTAACCGTATTGATGTTTCGGGCGCCGGGATAGTCAGTCTTGATCATCGAAAGAAGGTTGTTGGAATTGTTTGCCGGATTTTGCATCGCTTGATTCGGAATCCAGTAATCGTTTCCCAAAACCCTGTTTTCGCCAAGATCCATAAACCCGACAATGTTGCGCGACTGATTGTAGTTGCCGCTTTTATTCGTCACCCACACCTCGATGCGTGTAATGTTGACACCCGAACTTACAAACGGGAGCTTGGACGCGAACCGGTCGTAATTGTCACGGAAAAAATGGGCGAGGAAATAGTGCCTGTTTTCATCATACTTGTCGGCTTCGATGCTGAATTTCGTAAGCTGGACACCTCCCTTGGTGCTGATGCTTTGCGACTCGCTNTTCTGCTGCGACACCAGCGCGGTGGCNGTCAGCTTGCCAAANTGCAACTGGGACTTTATACCGAACAGAGCGGTTCCGCCCCTGATGAGCGACGACCCGGTTGTCATGCTCACATTACCCGCCTCGATATTTTTCACGATATCATCCTCCTTGCCTTCATACTGGAGCTTGATATTCTTTGAATCAAAATCAAAGGTGGCATCGGTATTATAATTCATGGCAAACTTCATGCGGTCGCCGACAGTGGCATTGACAGTAGCCTGAATTTTCTGGTCAAAATCAAAGTAGGTTTTGCGTCGCGACGTGAGCGAAAGCGCNGGGTTGTCAGTCTTATTGGTNTTTACACCGGTAGAAATCTGGACCGAGCCCTGAGTCTTCAACTGAACGCCTCCGGGTCCGAAGATTTTTTCAAGCGGACCAAGNGCGAAATTCATATCNAGCACNTCAAANGGNTCNTTATCCTTCTTACCCTCTACAAGTTCCGAATTNCGNCGNTTGAAATAGGCAAGCATCGACTTGCGCATCTCCATGTTGTGATACTGCTCGGCAGTGAGAATGAACGGGGTCGCCACGTCATAGTCACCCACCTTAGTGGAGATGATATAACATCCTGTCGCCGGATCATACTCAGCCTCAGTCCTTATATTGGACGGATCGGCGAGGTCAAGAGCAAGTTCTCCTTTAGCCAACGCATCATAACTTGGCGGAAAAGTGGGACTGACGGGGAAACGCGTGGGAGTGGAATCGGGCACCACCACTACCGGCGACGGGGGGGGCGGAGGCGGAGGCATCAATGGCGAAGGATCGGGCGGCGATGGCATGGCATGGGAAAGCACACCGTTAGCCGAGCCAAGCAAAAAGCCAAGCCCGGCAGCAAAAGCCATTATCTTTTTCCACCTATGCTTCATATTCAATATGCTTCCTGAAGAATCGCTCCACAAGAAACAGGTTTAAATATGCCGCAGAACATTAAAGCATTGAAAGAGCTTGTTTTATCGCCATTTCAACTTTAATTGCCGGAGTAGCGTCGAATATCTTCTTCAGAACTTTCTGCGACTGCTGACGGGCAAATCCAAGCATCAACAAAGCGGCAAGCGCCTCATCATAAGCGTCAGATGATTTCGTCGGCTGAATTATTAACGAATCATCTGCAACTTTTATTTTATCTTTAAGGTCCACAATCACTCTTTGAGCTGTTTTAAGACCTATTCCTTTCACGTTTTTGAGTTTCTGATAATCGCCTGAAACAATCACCTGCTCCAGTTCAGCCACGGGAATCGACGACAGGATGACCCTCGCCGTGTTGGCGCCAACTCCCGAAACTCCGATAAGCGATCGAAACATTGCTCGCTCACGCTCGTCGGGAAAACCGAAAAGCACATGAGCGTCCTCGCGAATCACTTCGTGCACGAGCAACTTCACCTGCTTCATTCCCGACAACGCCTCGTATGCCGTCAACGATATGTTGAGCTCATAGCCCACTCCTGCCGCCTCAACCACGGCATAAGCAGGATTTAACTCGGTCAGCTCACCTTTTATATAGTCAATCATAAATTCCTGTTTTTTCGTTTCACAAAGTTAGCTATAAATCTTTAAAGAGAGTAGTCAATACCTACCGAAAATAGCATAACGGGCTATAAACAAGGGAGCATGGACTCCTTCCGGTTTCCATGCCCCCTGTTTACGTCAATCTCAATCAGAGTTGCTTCTTGAGACCTATCGTCAAATTCCGAGATTATTTCATCTTGTCAATATAATCGCGAAGAGCCTGATTTGTGGGATCAAGTTCATAAACTTTCTCATAGTAGGCTTTTGCTTCGGGAATATTCTTTTCAGAAATGTAGTAAGACGCAATCTGGCTGTAAGCCTCATTGTACATGTCACTGCGGCGAGTCTTGTTTTCAGCATCACCGTCAAGAAGAGCCACTACAGTCAGGTAGGTTTCCGCCATTTCAGCTGAAGGCTGGTTGTCATTCTTTACAAGGAACATACGAGCCTTGTTGCGCACGGGGATAGGATTGCCGGGCACTTTCTCGATCACCTTATTGATTGTTTCGATAGCGTTGGTGATTGCCTCGAGCTTTTCGGGAGATGCGGGTTCAGAAGTAGCGGCAACATTCTGATAACGGGTAGCAAGAGTAACAAGGTCGTTGGTCACATAATCGCCCTTATCAATGTAAGCCTTGAACACTTCGAGAGCTTTCTTATAGTTCTTAGCTCCTGAATAAGCCGAGCTGAGAGCCTTGTAAAGATCCAGCTTGTCAGGATTCACATCGATAGCCTTTTCATATTCAAATATAGCCAATGAGTCCTTGCCAAGCTCCTGAAGAACCTCAGCATAAGTAGAGTAGTCATTGGAGGTATATTTGTTTTTGGGGTCATTGAGGCTAAAGAATTTGTTAGCCTGGCTTTCAGCAGCAGCATAATCCTTCATAGCAGCCTTGTCAAGGAAAGCGATGCGCTGAAGCTGGAAATTCTTCGGATCAGCGGCAAGAAGTTTGTTGGCAAGAGCCAAGCTCTCGTCATAGTGCTGTCCATAATAAAGAAGAACAGAATAACGCACCTCATCTTCCACAAAGTGGTTAGGATTCTTGATGTAGTCACCATAAGCGGCAGCTGCTTTCGCCCACTGGTCATTCTGATAATATTTCTCAGCGAGTTCACGCTGTCCGAGGGCAGAGTTGGGCGAAGTTTGAAGAAGTTCGTTCAACTTTGCGATAGCGAAATCAGGATTCACGTTGAAATAAGCATTTGCATACTTCACGTAGGCAGCGGGCTGATCCTTAGAATAGAGGATAGCGTTCTCATAGTTTGAAGCAGCGTCGCCCCATGCCTCTTCAGCGGCTTTGCGGTCGCCACGGAGAATAAAGATGTCAGGATGCTTGCTGTTAGCCTTCATCGCCTGCTCGTCATATTTAGCAATCTCCTTTGCATATTTAACGGGGTCAGCGTTAAAATAAGCTCTGCCGATCGCTACATAAACTCCGGCATCCTTCTTATTCATTTTCTTAGCCTCATCAAATAACTGCTCGGCAACCTTGGTATTGCCGTTTATAAGCTCCAGTTCTCCAAGTCCCACCTTATTATAAGGATTCTGAGGATTAGCTTGAAGACCTTTTTCAAAACTTGCCTTAGCGGCAGCATAGTCCTTATTCTTCACCTCGATAGCGCCAAGATGATAGTAAGCCTCAGCCTTATCGGTAGAAGCATCGTTGAGGTTACGTTCAAGAAGTTCCTTTGCATTGGCAAATTGCTCTGCCTTGAAGTATTCAACTCCATCCTTGTAACCCTGAGCCGATACGCTCAATGCCCCGACAACGAGAAGGGACAACGAAAGTTTCAATTTCATGTCGGTTAAATCTGTTTTGTTATTGGTTTATTATATTAATGTTATTTCTATATTATTCTAATAAAGATTGACCATTCTCGGCTGAACACGAGCCGGGAGTATGCCGGTGCGCTGTATTATCTTCTGCCCCACAGTTCCTGTTACGAACGAGAAAAAGCCGTGAGAAAGACTGCCGTTAACGCCGGTGCTTATCATATATATTGAACGGTAGAGCGGATAACTGCCGTCATATATATACATCTGGTAAGGTTTATAGGCGCGCAGGCTNTCGTCGCGACGCACTTTCAACACTTTTACTGCGGGATCGAAATCAGCCACAGTGGTGTCCTGTTCGCTCAACGATTTTATGCGTTCTTCACGAGGAAGATCACGGGTGCGCATATCCGAGCTTATCCAGCTCACGCCGATAATGCCGATGGCNCCCTTGCGATTCTGAACCTGAGAGAACACTTCCATATTGGAGTGCTGGGCATACACATTTTCGCCAAATTTTTCACCGTTCAACAATGAGTCGCGCATATACTGGACAGTGCTCGAGCCCTCATCGTCAAACACCACCTGAATGTCGCCGAGCTTGCTTGGCGACAGTTCGCTCCACTTGGTCACGCGTCCTGAAAGGATATCAGCGATTTCGCTCATGCTCAACATCTCTACAGGATTCTCCTGGTTCACGATAAGAGCGATGGCATCGACGGCAATGCGGTTAGTCCTCACAATCTTCTTCTGTCCTTTGAGATAATCGGTCTCCTTCTGAGTGAGCTCGCGAGGAATAACGATGGTCTTCGTTTTGAAATCAAGCAAAGAGTCCACACACGCTTTCTCCGACACATAATAGGGGATGATGTTGGCTCGACCTTTAGTCGTGTATTCAAACACGTCGATCTCCTGATCCATTATGTTTTGAAAGCTGGCATCGCACACAATAGTCGACAGTCCCGAAGTACTGGTATTGGTGGGATCCTTCCGGCAACTCTCAAGCGAGAGCAATCCCGAAAGCATCGCAAGCGCGGCAATAGCCTTTATAATATTTTTCATCGTGCAGTTCTCTTATCGTTACTGTTAAAAATTTTCGAGTCTCAGTCCAAATCGCCGATATTGCGGTCTATACCCTTGAATTGACGGTAAGCGCGCCAAATTCCATAGACAATAAACAGAACACCGCCGGTCCATCTAAGCCATTCCCAGGGACCGCTCTCCCATTTAAAGAAGTTTATCAACAACAGCACACCCATGCCTACATAAATGACAATCATGAATATACCGAAAATGGTACGCGCCATCTGAGATCCATTGTTGTTATTGCCTTCGTTTCCCATAACTAAAAAGTTTTAAATGTTTATTTTATAATTTACGACAACCGGAAAAACCTTAATATTGTCTTTGTATATAAATAACATTTTGCCTCATTAGATAGTTCGCATGAATTTAAGCCGGAAATTTCAATCTCCATCCTCGAAATCATTCAGCGAGTAAAGTTAAGCAATTTTTTCTCAATTTGCCAATGATAAATACACATATTAAACACAATTAACAAGAAATTTCCCATTTCTGCATCGGCGAAGTGTTATATTTGCATCACGAAAGCNAACNAAAAGCGCCNAAACATGCAAGCACCATTGGCGGAANGACTCCGCCCTACNANCATATCCGAATATATCGGTCANAAACATCTCGTAGGTCCCGATTCTATTCTCAGGAGAATGATCGAGTCGGGCAACGTAGCCTCTTTTATCCTGTGGGGACCACCCGGGGTAGGCAAAACCACTCTTGCGAAAATCATCGCAGCTACTACCGAGTCACCGTTCTACACCCTCAGCGCCGTCCATTCAGGAGTCAAGGAGGTGAGAGAGGTGATTGACCGCTGCAAAGCCGACGCCCGCAGCATGTTTTCCAAAGGGCGACCCATATTGTTTATCGACGAAATCCATCGCTTCAACAAGTCGCAGCAAGACAGCCTGCTCGGAGCTGTGGAAAGCGGCATTATAACCCTGATAGGAGCCACGACCGAGAATCCTTCGTTTGAGGTGATACGCCCGCTGCTGTCGCGAGCGCAAGTATATGTCCTGAAGCCGCTTGAGGAGCCGGAGCTAAATGAACTTTTGCAACGCGCGCTGACCGTCGACCCGATTTTAAAAGAGCGTAAAGTCACGGTGAAAAGCACGAAAGCCTTGTTCAGGTTCTCAGGCGGAGACGCCCGAAAGCTCCTAAACATTCTTGACATTGTCGAACAGTCGACTTCGCCAACTGAAGAAATGGTGATCGACGACGAAGTCATCACCACCCGCCTTCAGGAGAATCCGCTCGCCTACGACAAGGAGGGGGAAATGCACTATGACATCATTTCGGCTTTCATCAAGAGCATCAGGGGGAGCGATCCCGACGCAGCCGTCTACTGGCTGGCGAGAATGATCGAAGGGGGCGAAGCGCCTGAATTCATCGCCCGCAGGCTCGTCATCCTCGCCGCTGAAGACATAGGGCTCGCCAATCCCAACGCGCTGCTGCTTGCCAACGCCACTTTCGACACAATCCATAAAATAGGCTGGCCTGAAGGACGCATACCGCTTGCCGAATGCGCCGTTTATCTTGCCACCTCGCCAAAGAGCAATTCAGCTTACCTGTCGATCGACTCAGCCCTCGCCTTCGTAAGACAAACCGGCAACCTTCCCGTTCCGCTCCATCTGCGCAACGCTCCGACCGGATTGATGAAAGAGCTCGACTATGGGAAAAACTATAAGTATGCGCATGATTATCCCGGGCACTTCGTAAGACAGCAATTCTTGCCCGACGGAGCGGAGGGGCAAATCTTCTGGCACCCCTGCGACAACACGTCGGAGGAACGCATGAAAGCGCTTCAGGAAATAAGATGGGGCAAAAAATAAGTCAAAAAAAATAAAAAGCTGTTTTAAAACAGCTTTTTTTGTGTCACAAAATCGAATTTAAGCAGTCTACTTAATAAATCATGGACGCAACCGAGTTTCGACATATTGTGCTGCCTCACTACGAACCGATGTATCGAGTGGCTTTCTCGATAGTCGGCAACAGCGATGACGCACAGGACGCCGTGCAAGACGCTGTGACCAAGTTGTGGCTTCACCGCAATCGCATTGCCGCCGTCAAAAACCCGGAGGCATTTTGCATAAGAGCTGCACGCAACGCAGCAGTCGATNTGCTGTCAGCGCGGACCCGGCACGAGNCANNCTCNGANCNCGACGCNNTGGANGGNAAATCGGNCGANACCGAAGACCCGANCNNATCCATCGANGCAAAAGAGGCGTTGGAGCGCATAAACTCATTGATGGACCGGCTCGACCCGCTGCACCGCGAAATCCTGCTCTTGCGCAGCCACGCCGACCTGCCGATTGCCGAAATTGCGGAATTGAAAGGCATCACCCATGATAATGCCCGAGCCATTTTGTCGAGGGCGCGAAAACGATTAAAAGAATTATATAACCGGATAAAATGACATCGAAAATTGACGAAATAAGACGGCTGCTCTCCCTGTACTATGCGGGAGACTCCTCCATTGAGGATGAAAAAGCGCTTATCGCAATGATGAAGGAAAGCGCCGACATGCCCGAAGATATTGCCGGCGATCGCGACATAATCCTCGCCATTGAAAAATCACGCGGAGAGATGCCGTCGTCGTTGCCGGGAAAACTGGATGCCATGATAGCCGGACTGGAATGCAAGGAACGGCGCTACAGGAAAAGGCGCGCGACAATCGCCGTTGCCGCCACCGCCGCAATCGTGCTGCTCGCAGGCATAGGCTACATCATCAAAATCACATCCCACAATCCTTATGAGGTGACTGACCCGAAAACAGCCTTCAATGAAACCAGGCGCGCGTTACTGCTCGTTTCCGACGGGCTTAACAGCACTGATGAATTTCTGGAAGAAGCCAATTCCACCCTTTCAGGCATAGGGCTATCCCTGTATGAAACCGAAGAAGACACCGAATTCACTGACGACGAATCAAATCAAGGCGAAATATGAACGCAATAAAGCATATCTTAGCAATCATGGCAATCATCTTTTGCGCATCGGAAACNACNGCGCAAAACCGTGATTTTGAAAAAATTGCCCGTATTCCCAATGTTGAATACGTCTACATCTCAAAGTCCATGCTCAAATCACTGGAACCGCTCGACACCGCCGGCGAATTGAATTTTATCCATTCAACCAAGGATTTGAACAGCATTGAAATATTGTCATGCGACGACCCCGATAATATCGAAGAGGTCAACACGATGCTTATCGACGCTTATGAGGACCTCGAACTACTATCCAAAGTCAAGTCGGGGCATAAAAACATAAATATCTACGGAAAACGCCAGGGCGATGGGCTTTCTGAAATATTGGTCATCTCCCCTATGCCTGAAAAAGTAGTGGCGGTTTTCATCAAAGGCTACATGGACGCTGAGACCCTGAAATCTATTGCCGAAATGAAACAATAAGAGAATATCTTAAATTAATAATATAAATTACAATTAAATACTTCAAAAACAGTGAGAGGGCGTCCCGTGACGGAACGCCCTCCTGCTTTTATGGCTCTGCCGGAATCAGTTCATGAAGCGCGGAGCCTCA
>WFMA01000159.1 GCA_009177195.1 Bacteroidales bacterium
CCTCTTCCCATTCCGAACAGAGAAGTTAAACCCCGCCACGCCGATGGTACTGCGAAAGTGGGAGAGTAGGTAACCGCCCCCTTCAGGCTGCGAGCATTCCGCCCGCAGCCTTTTTTATTTTACCCCGGAGGCTCCCATCCCCCGGCGGGACACCGCCTTCCAAAAAAGTACGGACATCGCGCGCGATGTCACCATTGAAACCAACCCAACAAGCCTGAAAGGCTTACACCTATGGATAACCCGGCACACCTCGCTTCGCTCGTAGTGCCGGGATCGCCGCAACCCCATGCCGCGCTCTGCAAAAAGTGCCCCCTGAATCATAAAAAGAAATATCAAGGAATCTGTGTCGTTCCTACAGAACTCCCTGCTTGGGGAGTCCCGCCCTGACCCGGGGTTGCGCTCCGCTCCACCCCGGGCTCAGCTCTGACGGTCCTGCAGACCTGCTTTGCCATCATGGTCGGCGCTGGGATGCGTGGTGGCGCTTCATGCAACTTCCTTGATAATTGAAGAGAGAACCCCCGGTGGCGTTTTTTTATGAATGATGGTGGATTTAGGGGGCACTCTTTGCAGAGTGCGATTGTGGTGGGGGAGGCGCCACCCTCCACACCTCGCTACGCTCGTAGTGGAGGGATATCCATAGGGGTAAGCCTTTCAGGCTTGCGGTTGATGGGCGGTGGAATTCCTTTATTCGGCGCCCGGTAGGTATCGCCCTGCGGCGTTTCGGTTGTATTGGGATGGGGATTNTTGGGGGAGGCACAAAAAAAATTCNGANNAAAGANAGACTAAGCTTTACATTTNCTCGGANTCCTCTCTCCNCAGCGGTGCGTACGGGACTCGAACCCGTGACCCCATGCGTGACNGGCATGTATTCTAACCAACTGAACTAACGCACCATTTTGTTTTTATCAAACAGCCTCTGCTGTTTTGCGAGTGCAAAGTTAGGGCGTTTTTTTGTATTATCCAAATTTTGAACGAGATTTTTTGATAAAAAGATTGAATTTAGATATTTGGTTAATTTTTTTGAAAATTGGAATGCGATATTTTGGTTTATTAGATATAATTAGATACATTTGCTCACGTATCTGTTATACAANNTTTGNTATTAATACCATGAAATTCAAAAATTTATTGATGGCAATGNCTATCATTTGTTTTAGTGGTGCGGAGGTTCGCGCTGAAATTGAGTTGCCGGTGAGAAACGCTACCGTTGCGGTCAATAGTGATGGAAATGCCGAATTCACATTGCGTGAAGGCACTGCCGGAGTAAAGGTGGTGGTAGAATTGTCGAAGTATTCCGACTTCAGCGTCATCGACGGATTTGGGTATAAAACCCCGAGCTCTTATCCGACCACTATTTCTATGAATAAATCCAATCGTGTCAACGGAACTTATTATTGGCGTATATTCGAGAACGGTAAATATTATTATGGAATGGACCGCACGGTCACCTATGGGGCGAAGGAGGANGCCGTTTATGAACCGCTGAAGGATGCTACGCTANTTGNCGACATACCTCTCGCCGACGGCAGAACANTGCAATTAAAATCAGTGTGGTTCCGATCGGTCAATACCGGCAACAGGGTTGCTAAGATGGTAGACTATCCTCATGACAGTAAGAACGACATCTCAGCCGACGTTTTCACGCCCAATCAGAGCATGGTGGTGAAAAACGGCATCGTTTACATCGCGCGCGGAAGTTCGGGACACATTTCGGGATGGAAGACCGACGAGACACGCATGTGGCTGGTGAGGTATGATTTGCTCACGGGAGAGGAGCTGCCGATGTTGTGGGTCCAGGCGCCCGATCCCGTGAACGGTTTCGTTTCGGGTAACTGGATGCTCACCTATGCGATGAACTGGATTAAAGCCGATGCTGACGGCACTCCCTATTTCTTCACCATCTGCAATCAGAGCGAAAAAAGGTACGTGACCCAGATAAATCTCTATACGTTGAATCTTAACAATGTTTCGGTTGAGACACATAGCGTCACCCCCACGCTTGTTTTCCAAGTTGAAGATGACCGTAGCGAAGACCGCTCGTCGGCTCGCCCTCTCGATTTGACGGTCGAAGGAAGCATCAAGAGCGGAAACTTTAAAATGTATGCCGTGGACTATTCCCACGGGGGTGCGCTGAAGGTCAACATCAACGGTGGCGGCAAGATGCCCGTGTGGCGTTGGTCGGTCAGCGGTTCGAAGGCTGAGAAGAGCGTTTCCTATGTCGATTANGTGAAATCGCTTGAGGTGCAGGAAAACCAGTTCAATATNGACGAGTTTTACAGCCACATCACCCCTGTCGGGAACGATTGTTTCTATTTTCACTCCGCTCCCGCCCAGACTACCGACCCATGGATCTCTCCGATGCTGTATCGTTTTGTGAGCGGCAGCTCGTGTGAGGTTATAGGGCATTTNGGCAANTGTGAAGACATCGTCACNAAAACTTTCCCTATGCCTGCNGGAGTCTCGACGTTCAGCGTGGAAGACATGCAGTTCCTTGCCTACGGGCAGGGGATAGACGCTGAGCGCGGCACAGGCGTGCAGATAGTTTCCACACCATCGCTCACCGACGATTTCTCCAATCACAAGAAAGCATGGATGCTGGGTGAAAATACCGGTTTGTCCACCAACCGCTATCAGTCATGCCAGGTGCATTATATACCCGACGAGCCTGTCGTNGCGGCGAAAAGCCGTGCGGCTGCTGAACCCAGCACGGGTGGGCGGTTGCTGATGTATGCCGGTAATGGCGGCATGGGTCTTTATCGGCTGAATCTGCTTTCGGGCACTGTCGGTGTCGACGATATTCATGTTCCCGAAGTCAAGGCGTCCTATTCAGGCGGTGTGCTTAGACTGAGCGCCGAGGTCGACGGCATTGTTCTGTACAATCTCACCGGGCAGCTGGTGAAATCTATAAAGCATTCGGCGTCGGCTTATGACGTGGGACATCTCCCTGCCGGGTGCTATCTGCTATCGGCAGGACTATCCGCGGCTCCAATAAAAATCATTGTCAAATAGGTTGTGCGCCACGGCGCTATCGGCAGGCTTCCAGGTTCAAATGAGGAAGCCTGTCAGCATTATAGGGGCTCATGTGTACGGTGTTGAGCGGCGTTGCGGCACATAAGCACATTATTTGTGCTTATGTGCAATAAGTTAACTACTTGTTAAAAGTTATGTTTAATAACATTTTTTCCGTATATTTGTCTCGGATTATTCCACAACCTGTTCAAAAAATATAATAATGTCAAAAATACAAGGCGCAGTAGTTGTCGACGAGGAAAGATGTAAAGGTTGCGACTTGTGTGTCGTTGCTTGTCCCGCCGATGTGCTTGCTCTCCAACCTAACGAAGTGAATAATCGAGGTTATCATTATGCCTATATGTTGAATGCTGAAGCCTGTATTGGATGCGCCAACTGTGCCATTGTGTGTCCCGACGGATGTATCGAGGTCTATAGAAAGGTAGAAAAGTAGGGCAATCAAGAGGAAAAAATGATGGAAGAAACAAGACTGATGAAAGGCAATGAGGCGATAGCCCATGCTGCCATAAGATATGGAGCCGACGGATATTTCGGTTATCCGATCACTCCTCAGAGCGAAGTGCTTGAAACTCTTGAAGAGCAAATGCCCTGGGAAACCACCGGAATGGTGGTGCTTCAGGCTGAAAGCGAGGTAGCCGCCATAAACATGGTCTACGGTGGCGCTTCATGCGGAAAAGCCGTTTTCACCTCCTCGTCATCGCCTGGGGTGAGTTTGAAGCAGGAGGGCATAAGCTACATCGCCGCCGCCGAGCTGCCCGCGCTCATAATCAATGTCATGAGAGGCGGTCCCGGTCTCGGCACTATACAGCCCTCGCAAGCCGATTATTTTCAGGCGACCAAAGGGGGAGGTCATGGCGATTACCGTCTCATCACTCTCGCCCCCTCATCAGTGCAGGAGATGGCTGATTTTGTTTCTCTCGGATTTGATCTTGCGTTTCAATACCGCACCCCGGCTATAATCCTCGCCGACGGCATCGTGGGGCAGATGATGGAGAAGGTTGTGCTCCCTCCGCAACGTCAGCGACGCACCAACGAAGAGATTGCCCGCCAATGCCCCTGGGCGGTCACAGGCAAGCCCTCGTTTCGCGACAGGAACATCGTGACCACTCTTGAGCTTGAACCTGCCGCGATGGAGGTGATCAATGACCGTCTTCAGGAGAAATACCGCATTATCGAGGAGAACGAGGTGAGATTCCAGACCTATGATATTGACGACGCCGAGTATCTCATCGTGGCTTTCGGCTCGATCGCCCGCATCTGTCAGAAATCGGTCGAGACGGCTCGCAGCCAGGGTGTCAAGCTCGGCATTCTGCGCCCCATCACTTTGTGGCCTTTCCCCACTGCCGAGATTGAACGCATATCAGCCCATGTGAAAGGAATACTCGTGGTCGAGCTCAACGCCGGGCAAATGATTGAAGACGTTAGGCTAGCTTGCCATGATTCAGTGCCCGTATATCACTTCGGGCGACTTGGCGGCATCGTCCCCAACCCTCAGGAAGTGCTCGACGCATTCTTCGACCGATTCCCCGAGGCTAATTCTTAATATTTAGGTTTTGTCACAATGGATACCAACGAAATAATAAAGCCTGAGAATAAAGTTTATTCGCGCCCCCGGTTGCTGACCGACGAGACAATGCACTATTGCCCCGGTTGCAGCCATGGAGTTGTTCACAAACTGATAGCCGAAGTTGTGGAAGAACTTGGGCTTGAGGACAAGACTGTGGGCATCGCTCCTGTGGGTTGCGCAGTGTTCGCTTACCGATATGTGGATGTCGACTGGATTGAGGCGGCTCACGGACGCGCTCCGGCAATCGCAACGGCGGTTAAGCGCCTGCGCCCCGACTTGATGGTGTTCACTTATCAAGGCGACGGTGACCTGGCGGCGATAGGCACTTGCGAGTCAATCCATGCAGCCAACCGCGGCGAAAACATCGCCATCATTTTCATTAATAACGGTATCTACGGCATGACCGGAGGGCAGATGGCTCCCACCACCCTCGAAGGGATGAAAACGAGTACCACCCCCTATGGACGCCGGGTGGATCTCAACGGCTTCCCTCTCAAGATAAGCAATATATTCGCCGAGCTCGACGGAACCTGCTACGTGACACGGCAGGCGGTCCACACTTCGGCTTGCGTGCGAAAAGCCAAGAATGCCATCAANAAAGCGTTTCTCAACTCCNTGAAGNGGCTTGGAACANCGGTGGTCGAGATTGTNAGCACCTGCGCTTCAGGATGGANAATGTCNCCCGCCGATGCCAACANGTGGATGGTCGAAAACATGTTTGTCAAATATCCCCTCGGAGATATCAAAAACACCACAGAAGAATGAAAGAGGAAATCGTTATAGCCGGATTCGGCGGACAGGGAGTGCTCTCAATGGGCAAAATTCTTGCATACGCCGCCCTCATGGACGGGCTTGAAGTGACATGGATGCCCGCCTACGGACCTGAACAGCGCGGCGGAACAGCCAATGTGACCGTCATTCTGAGCGACAGCCCCATCAGTTCGCCGGTGCTCGATAGCTACGACATCGCCGTGGTGCTGAATCAGCAGAGCCTCGATAAATTTGAGTCTCGCGTCAAGCCGGGCGGCACGCTTATATATGACTCTTACGGCATTCACCGCCGTCCGCAGCGTTCCGACATCAATGTCTACGAAGTTAAGGCAATGGAGGCTACTTTCGGAATGGGCAATTCGAAAACTTACAATATGGTTGTGCTCGGCGCTTTGCTCGGCATAAAGGAGCTTGTGCCGATGGAAGCCGTTGTCAAGGGGCTCAAGAAAACTCTTCCCGAGCGCCATCACCACCTTATCGCCTTAAATGAGGCGGCTATTGAGCGAGGCATGGAGCTGGTGAAGGGCGACGGTTGCTGACGGGCAGCGTTCACTTTCGCCCGAAATCGGCGGGTATTTCCCCCCATGAATCAGTGTCCCATTTGAGAATCGGGTTCACCGGAGTGTTGTGGGCAAGCCAGTATTCGGCGCGTTTCACGAGTTCAAATATTTTCCCATTTCGCTGGGTAGGAGCCAAGGTAGTCTTGGCTTGTTTTTTTCTTACCCATGCCTGAGCCGTGCGGCTGTCGGAATAGATGGGCGTCGCAGTGTCGCCGTTTCTTTTGCACAGAGCCAGCGCATGGACCAGAGCCAGGAATTCCCCGATGTTGTTTGTGCCGTCATCGAGCGGACCGACGTGGAAAATCTCTTTACCAGTCGACACTTCCACCCCTCGATACTCCATCTTGCCGGGGTTTCCCGCACAGGCGGCGTCGACGGCGATCGCATCGGTTCTTATTTCGGGAAACATCGAGTAGTTCACCACTTGCTTCGAGCGGGAGGCTATCGCCCTCAGGGCATACATTTCTTCGGCAGGATCGCCTCTGTAAGCCGCTGTCGCCTCGTCCTGGGATGAGAAGGATTTATATCGCGCTCCGGGAAAATTTTCAACCTGTGCCTTGCACTCCTCCCAACTGTCATATATGCCTGGACTGTGTCCCGCCCAAACGACGTAGAATTTCCTGTGAGCCATTTCAAGAGCAGTTAAGAAGAATGTGAATGTCGATGGCGCGCATATTGGCTTTGCGCGCGGCGCGATGGCTCACGAGCTTTCCGAAGAAAGTTATGACCGCTTTCTGTATGCCGCCATGCATTTTCAGACAGTTGGTGATTCCGTCGCAGCGCATGATTTCCTCAAGCGTGGCGATGAAGGTGTTGCTCAGCGCCATCGCTGCGGTTCGCGGCACGGCGTTGCCCACTGAAGTGAAGCAAACCCTTCCCTCCTTAGCCGGTCGTGGCGGCACGCCTGTCGATATCGGTATGCGCGGAAGCGACGGGAACGTGAGGGAGTCTTCTTCCGTGAGGTCCATGATTATTACGCCCGACTTCATTATGTTTACATCTTCGGCTTCTATCACACACCGGTGGTTGGTGGGGGTCACGGCGACGATATCGGCGCTGCGCAAGGCTCCGGCAAGCACTTTGGGATGTAAAGCCGATGTGATGAGCCCCGGTCCGGTTATCTGGCGCGCATGACGCAACCGGTATATGTCGTTGTCAAACATTCTGACCGTGGCGCCGATGCCGATAGCCGATGCTGCCGCAGCGCAAGCCGCTATCCCCGAGCCGATGATGGTGACTTCGCAGGGCACAATCCCCGACACTCCTCCAAGCAGAATCCCCTTTCCGAAATCGGGGCCGATGAGCATCGCCGAGCCGAGCGCTATCGTGGCTCTGCCGTCGACCTCGGCAAGAATGTCGGCGAAGGGGGCGTTGCCGTCGGTGTCGCAAATCATGTCGATGGCAATGTAGACGATGTTGCGCTTGATAAGCGCCTTGAATGTGTCCTGACAATTTTTCCCGGCGTGGAACAGCGACATCAGTATCGCGCTCCGTTTCATCATGCTTATCTCCACAGTAGTGATACACGGCATGTAGATGACTATATCGCAGGCAAAAGCCTCTTTGCGCGCTACTATCTCAGCCCCGGCTTTCACATACTGCATGTCGGTGTACTGGATGGATGCCCCTGCGTTTTCTTCGAGCTTCACCCTGTAACCGTTGTCGATCAGTATCGCCACCGCTTCGGGAGTGAGCGGGAAACGACGTTCCGACGGAGAAAGCGATGCCGGGAGCCCTATGGCGAGTTTTCGGCTTTTCTCAGCCACTTCCACCGGTTGAGGCTGAGGGGTCATTACATGGTCGGTCATANCGCGGTGATNTTGAATTGGTCGATAAAGCGCCNGGCGGTGTGCGATTTTTCCGCTTCGTTGTCAAGCATGTCGGACTTGAACACCTCCGCAGCTTTTGAATAATGTTTCATTCGTCCCTCCAGAGCCCGGTTGATGAAGTCGAGCAGCTCGTCGTCATTTTTGTCGGCAATGAGGGGCCGCTTGTGTTTTCCTCGTTTCAGGCGGGTGAAAAGCTTGTCGACCGACGTGTCGAGAAACACCGTGGTGCCGTGGTCGTTCATCCACTCCATGTTGTCGAAGAAGCAGGGTGTTCCCCCGCCGCAAGCAACGAGCACGTCTTCAAATTCGCCGACTTCGTGTAGCATGGCTCGTTCTATTTCACGGAAGCCCTCCTCGCCTCTGTCGGCAAATAATCCGCTGACCGTCATGTGGAACCGTCCCTCTATATATGAGTCAAGGTCTATGAACTGCATTCCGGTCATGGCGCTGACGGTGCGGCCCAATGTAGATTTGCCGCACCCCATATATCCTATAAGAAAAATTGGTCGCATAGCCGTCAAAATTGTCTAAGAGATGCAAATTTAACAAATTCGGTCCATGTGGATACATTTTAATGGCGCATTTTTGGGGCGATTGTCAGTTATTTTGCATAATTATTTGTAATTTCGCAGAAAATAAATCACAAAACAATGGAATTGTTTGACCAGATCAGCGCCGATATCAAATCGGCAATGCTTGCCAAGGACCGTGTGCGTCTTGACACTTTAAGAGGTGTGAAAAAAGAGTTTCTGGAAGCTAAGACAGCTCCGGGCGCCGACGGCAATTTGAGCAATGACACCGCCACTAAGATTCTTGTGAAAATGGTGAAGCAGCGCAAGGAGAGCGCTCAGATCTATGAAAGTCAGAACCGCCCCGAGCTCGCCGCCGAGGAGCTTGCCCAGGCTGCAATCATCGAGGAATATCTGCCGAAGCAGTTGACCGAGGAGGAGCTTGCCACCGAGCTCAAAGCCATCATAGCCCGTGTGGGAGCCACTTCGGCTAAAGAGATGGGCAAGGTGATGGGCGTAGCCTCCAAGGAGCTTGCAGGTCGCGCCGAGGGCAAGGCGATCTCTGCAAAAGTTAAGGAATTATTAGCATAAGTAGGAAAAGATGCTTACAATACAACAGATTAAAGAAAATCCTCAACACATCGTTGAGCGTCTTGCCGTCAAGGGTTTCGACGGCAAGGAATCCATTAACCAGATTTTGGATCTCGACACCAAGCGCCGCCAGGCTCAGCTGTCGAGCGACACTAAAGCCGCCGAGCTTAATAAACTTGCCGCTTCGATCGGCAAATTGATGAAAGAGGGCGACAAAGAGGGCGCCGAAAAAATAAAGGCTACCGTCGCCGCTCTTAAGGACGAGCAAAAGGCTATAGCCGACGAAGTCGCGCGCACAGAAACCGAGATACGCAACATCCTGCTCACCATCCCCAACGTGCCGTGCGCCATGGTGCCTGAAGGAAAGACCGCAGCCGATAATGTGGTTGAAAAAACCGGCGGTCCCATGCCTTCGCTTCCTGAAAACGCGCTGCCCCACTGGGATCTCGCTAAAAAATACAATATCATAGACTTTGACCTCGGCGTTAAAATCACCGGCGCCGGTTTCCCGGTCTATGTAGGCAAAGGCGCGAGGTTGCAGCGCGCTCTCATCCAGTTCTTCCTCGACGAAGCCGGCAAGGCTGGCTATCTTGAAATTCAGCCCCCCTATGTTGTCAACGAGGCTTCGGGCTACGGCACAGGTCAGCTTCCCGACAAAGAGGGACAGATGTACTACGTGAACGAGGATAATCTCTATCTCATCCCCACTGCCGAAGTTCCCGTGACCAATCTTTACCGCGACGTGATTCTCAGCGATTCACAACTTCCGGTCAAGAACTGCGCTTACTCGGCTTGTTTCCGCCGCGAAGCCGGAAGCTACGGCAAGGACGTGCGCGGACTCAACCGCCTGCACCAGTTTGACAAGGTGGAGATTGTGCGCATAGAGAAGCCTGAAAATTCTTACGCCGCTCTTGAAGAGATGAAGGACCATGTCCAGGGATTGCTCGAAAAGCTCGGATTGCCCTGGCACATCCTGCGCCTTTGCGGCGGCGACATGTCGTTNACTTCNGCGATCACTTTCGACTNTGAGGTTTATTCCGCCNCTCAGGAACGCTGGCTTGAANTNTCGTCGGTGTCANACTTTGAAACTTATCAGGCTAACCGCCTGAAGTGCCGTTACCGCGGCGAGGATAAAAAGACTCGCCTGTGCCACACACTCAACGGCTCGGCTCTCGCGCTTCCGCGCATCATGGCGGCAATTCTTGAAAATTACCAGACTGATAAGGGCATCGTTGTGCCCGAAGCGCTCCGCAAGTACACAGGATTCGACATCATTGACTGATAGTATCAGTCGCCGATGTCCCCGACTTTCCGGGCGCGTTACACTTTATTCATCCCCGAGGCTTCACTGCTTCGGGGATCTGTTTTTCATGCCGATATCGTCCCTTTTCCTTGTTAAGACGTGTATTTTCCATGATTTTTAGGCGTTTTGAGGCAATAAATAATGGAAAAGTGGCTTAAAAATTGTACATTTGCGAAGATTTTGACAAATTGCGATAGATATGAACCTACTTGAACTAAGTGAACAAGAGATAGTGCGTCGAGGGAGTCTCGACGAAATGCGCAAGATGGGTATTGATCCCTATCCCGCCGCCCTTTATCCCGTAGATGCCCACACCACCGAAATTAAAGAGAGTTTCAGTGACGACGCGCCGCGCCGCCAAGTGTGTGTTGCCGGCAGAATCATGAGCCGCCGCATCATGGGCAAGGCTTCATTCATGNAACTGCAGGATTCGTGCGGACGCATTCNGGTNTANATAAGNCGCGACGAGCTTTGTCCCGGCGAANACAAGGATTTGTACAATGTAGTGTTCAAGAAGCTNCTTGATNTCGGTGATTTCGTGGGAGTGAAAGGCTACGTGTTCCGCACCCAGACCGGCGAAATTTCAGTTCATGCCGAGGAGCTCACCGTGCTTGGAAAGTCATTGCGCCCTCTTCCCATCGTGAAGGTGAAGGATGGCGTTACCTACGACGCTTTCGACGATCCCGAGCTTCGCTACCGCCGCCGTTACGTGGACCTCGTTGTCAACGACAAGGTGAAGGACATCTTCATCAAGCGCACCAAGGTGTTCAACTCCATGCGCAATTACTTCAACGAGCACGGCTACATGGAGGTGGAGACCCCCATTCTGCAATCGATACCCGGAGGAGCCGCCGCGCGCCCCTTCATCACTCACCATAACGCGCTCGATATACCCCTTTATCTCCGCATCGCCGATGAGCTTTATCTCAAGCGTCTCATTGTTGGCGGTTTCGAGGGTGTTTACGAGTTCTCCAAGAATTTCCGCAACGAGGGGATGGACCGCACCCACAATCCTGAATTCACCTGCATGGAAATCTATGTTTCCTACAAGGACTATAACTGGATGATGGATTTCACCGAGAAGATGCTTGAGCGCATCTGCCTTGAGGTGAACGGCTCTACCGAGGTGAAGGTGGGCGACAACGTGATCAGTTTCAAAGCTCCCTTCAAGCGCATCACCATGATCGACGCTATCAAGGAGCACACCGGAATCGACATCACCGGCATGGACGAGGCTCAGCTGCGCGAAACTGCGGCAGGACTTGGAATCGAAGTCGACGAAACTATGGGCAAAGGCAAGCTCATCGACGAGATATTCGGCGAGAAGTGCGAGGGCAACTATATCCAGCCCACGTTCATCATCGACTATCCTATCGAGATGTCGCCGCTCACCAAGCGTCACCGCAACAATCCCGAATTGACCGAGCGTTTCGAGCTTATGGTCAACGGAAAGGAGCTCGCCAACGCTTATTCCGAGCTTAATGACCCCATCGACCAGTATGAGCGCTTCGTAGAGCAGATGCGTCTTGCCGAGAAGGGCGACGACGAGGCTATGATTATCGACAAGGATTTCATCCGTGCCCTTGAATATGGAATGCCCCCCACTTCGGGAATGGGTATCGGGATGGACCGCCTGGTCATGCTCATGACCGGACAAACCACCATCCAGGAGGTGCTTCTTTTCCCGCAGATGCGCCCCGAGAAGGTGCAGCAGCGCGACAAGGCTGAGGCTTACGTCGCTATCGGAGTGCCCCAGGAGTGGGTAGCTCCCTTGCAGAAAGCCGGTTTCATGACCGTGGCGCAGCTTGCCGGCGCCAATCCCGGAAAACTTTTCCAGGACCTTTGCGGCTTGAACAAGAAATTTAAGCTCGAACTTAAGAATCCCTCACAGGAANATATNAAGGCATGGATAGCTGCGGTGGAAGAAAANTANNTGTGATNNGCGGAGGCNCGTGNGCAACCGCCCTTNCCAAGATCCTCCTGCACAATNGCAGCGAGNTAATCTGGTATATGCGTCGTGACGACCGAATTGAAGAATTCAAGCGTCTCGGGCATAATCCCGCCTATCTCTCGGATGTAGAATTTCCCATTGAACGCATCCGCTTTTATAGCGACATAAACGAGGCGTGCCGCCAAGCCGACACGCTGCTGATGGCGATGCCGTCGCCCTATTTCAAGGATCATCTTGCCAAGCTGGACACTGACATCTCTGACAAGACGGTGGTTATCGCNACCAAGGGACTCATTCCCGATGAAAACGAGCTTATCAGCGACTATCTTGAGAGCAAATGGAATGTCAAAGCCGATAATATAATTGTCATCTCAGGACCCTGTCATGCCGAGGAGGTGGCTCTCGGACGTTTGAGCTACCTCACTGTAGCTTGCAACGACGTCGACAACGCCCGTCGCTTTGCCGACCTGCTCAACGGCAAGAAGATGAAAACTCTCCTGTCGACCGACGTGCGCGGAATAGAGTATGCCGGAGTGCTTAAAAACGTCTATGCGATCGCTTCGGGAATGGTCCACGGCTTCAAGGGGGGCGACAATTATCAGGCAATTTTGATATCCAACTCCATCCGCGAGATGGCTCGGTTTATCGGCGCCGTCGTTCCAGGGCAGAGGTGTATCAGCGATTCAGTATATCTCGGCGACTTGCTTGTCACCGCTTACTCCCGCTTTTCACGCAACCATAATTTCGGTACCATGATAGGCAGGGGAATATCGGTAAAAAGGGCGATGATGGAGATGGAGATGGTAGCCGAGGGGTATTACGGAGCCAAGTGCATGCATGAGATAAACGAGAAATACAAGGTGAGGATGCCGATTCTCGACTGCGTGTATGACACGCTCTACTGCAAGTGCCCCATAGCCCGCACAATCGAGCGAATGAGCAACGAATTTGAATAACCAACAAACAATAATACCATAATCACTAAAAACGTAGAGATATGAAGAAAAAAATTCAAGTCGACATTAATTCAGCGCTTTCTGTTATCTCGCTGGATGATGTTCATGCTTTGGAGCAGTCAGCAGCCGTTCCGGCTCTCGAAAAGCTTAAATCAGGCACAGGCGCCGGCAATGATTTCCTTGGCTGGCTCGACCTTCCCGAACGCACACCCATGCATGACCTTGACGAGATCATCGCAGTTGCCAACGATCTTCGCAACTCTTGCGACTATGTCGTTTCCATCGGTATCGGCGGTTCTTATCTTGGAGCCAAAGCTGTTATCGAGGCGTTGAGCGATTCATTCGAATACTATAAACCGGTTCAGCCCGGAACTCCCAAAATCCTTTTCGCCGGTCAGAATATCGGCGAAGATTATCTGTCGGAACTGCAAAACTTCTTGAAAGATAAGAAATTCGGTATCATCGTGATCTCCAAGTCGGGAACCACCACCGAACCCGCTATCGCATTCCGCCNTCNCAAGGNGCAACTTGAAAANCAGCTTGGCAAGGCTGAGGCTTGCAAACNCATCGTCGCTATCACCGATGNCAAGNAGGGTGCTCTCCNTCAGCTCGCTACCGAGGAAGGATACAAGACTTTCGTTATTGACGATAACGTGGGCGGACGTTTCTCAGTCCTCACTCCCGTGGGTCTTCTTCCCATCGCCGTTGCCGGTTTTGATATCAAGCAGCTTGTGAAAGGCGCTCTTGACATGCAGCACGAAACTCTTGTTCCGAGCGACGCGAATATCTGCGAGCTCTATGCCGCCACCCGCAACCTTCTTTATCGTGCCGGCAAGAAGACTGAAATTCTTGTCAACTATCATCCTAAACTCCATTACTTCGGCGAATGGTGGAAGCAGCTCTATGGCGAAAGCGAGGGTAAGGATAAGAAAGGCATTTTCCCCGCAGCTGTCGACTTCTCTACCGACCTTCACTCTATGGGACAGTGGATTCAGGATGGCGAACGCACCATTTTTGAAACCGTTATCTCGGTTGAAACTCCCGAGCACAAAGTTGAGATACCCGAGGACGCAGCCAATCTTGACGGACTTAACTACATTGCCGGCAAGAGAGTTGACGAGGTCAACAAGATGGCTGAGCTTGGAACCCGCATTGCCCACGTTGACGGCGGCGTGCCCAATATCCGCATTATTCTCCCCGCATTGAACGAAGAATTCCTCGGACAGCTTATTTATTTCTTCGAGCTCGCATGCGGTATCTCAGGCTACATTCTTGACGTGAATCCGTTCAACCAGCCCGGCGTAGAGGCTTATAAGAAGAACATGTTCGCTCTTCTTGAAAAGCCCGGCTACGAAGAGGCTACCAAAGAAATCAAAGCAAAGCTGCAATAAACGCAGCATCATCTTCCCTTATAGAAAAAGGTTGCGTCCTTACAGGGACGCAACCTTTTTTATTTTCGTTAGAGGACGTCGCACGCGATCGTCCCTACGTTTTGCGATTATGTGTTTTTCCGGTCCTAATTTTTTAGGATGGCGGGAAAGCGGGAGGTGGTGTGGAGAGCCCACTTGTTGTCGGTGTCGGCGGTGACGAACAGNGCGGATGCTCCGGGGATTTTCTCGATCATCTCCACTGCGTCACACAAGGGCATGATCATGCACGCGGTTGCAAGCGCGTCGGCAGTAACACACTGAGGGGCAATTACAGTTGCCGAAAGAATGGTGGTGATGGCTGGACGTCCTGTGAAGGGNTCGATCGAGTGCCCCATCACGTTNCCGTCGACAATGTGGTAGTTGCGGTAGTTGCCTGAGGTGGCTATGCCGCAAGAGTCGACTTCGATGACAGCCATCTGCTCATGGATGATGGAATCGTTATTTTCAACGGGCGCGTCGACCATGATGCGCCACTTTCCTCCGTGGGGGCTTTTGCCGTTGAGGGCTATTTCGCCGCCTATCTCGATCATGTAGCTCTTCACTCCGTTGCGGCGCATCATCGCAGCTATCATGTCGCAACCGTAGCCCTTGGCGATGGCGCTGAAATTGAATCTTGTTTCGGGCGATTTCTTGGTCACGATGCGGTTGTCGATGGAGCATTCCATGATTCCCACCGATTCCCTGATCGAGTCGATAAGGGCGGCTTCGGGGGTGTGCTGCACATTCTTGTCCTTTCCGAATCCCCATAGCTCGACGAGGGGCCCCACCGTGGGGTCAAAGGCTCCGTTGCTAAGGAGGTTTATGCGCTGGGATTCGACGAACACTTTTTCAAACAGGGAGTCGACNTTNACNGAGTCGCCGCGGTTAATGCGGCTCACGATNGAGGAGTCGTTNAACACGGAGAGNGACATCTCGACCTGTCGCATCACGAACTGGATGGAGTCGTCGAGCGACACGTTGGAGGANTAGGTGATGTGGTACATCGTGTTCCATACCATCCCTTGGAGGGAGCGGAACGGTTTTCCCATGTCGCAGGCAGCAAAGAGCGACGCTATCGTTCCGAATATCAGTAATTTTGAGAGAAATTTCATGGATGCGGGTTATTATGGATATGTAAAATTACGAAATCTATACTATTTACTTAATATTCCTACACGAATATTAAATATTTTTATAACTTTGCATTGAAAAAATACTAAATTCTAAACCAACAGCTATGAATAAATTATTTTGCAGAGGTGCGATGTGGAGCGCATCATTGTTGCTTGTAGGTGTTGCTCAAGGTTGTGTAGACAAGGACTATGACCTTGATAAAGACATTGACCTCACCGTGGGGGTGGGCGGAAATATGCTTACAATCCCTTCCAGCAGCACGTCCAACTATTCGCTTGCGCAGATTCTTGATCTTGACGACGATTCTTCAATCAAGCCCGGAGCTAACGGCGATTACGCCCTTAGTGTAGCCGGCGACCCCACTTCGTCGACTTTTGAGATTGACGAGGTGAATTTGACCCAGTTGACAGGAAACCGCTATACCGACGAGGTGAATTTCCCGGTGATACCCTCGGGGATTCAGGTTCCGGGAGGAAAACTGAAGGTGGTGATAGGCGAGGGCGCCTCTGACACTGAATGGGACCGAGGATTGCCTCCGTTTGACAACTCTATAAATCTCGCCGAGAATAACATCGATCCCGCAATCGTGAGCATTTCGGAAGTCGCCACCGATATCAACCTCGAATTCGGGCTGACTTGCGTCGCTACCAATTACAACGGCAATCTCACCATCGAAAGCGGCTTCACAATCGACTTCGACCCGGCTTTCACTGTCGAGCTTGCCGGAACGGAGAATTTCTGCGAGGTGAGAAACAATCATTCGCTGGTCTTCACCGCCGACAAGGCTGTCACTTCAGCAGGTCTCACCGTTCCTCTTAAAATAACAAAGATAGTCTTGGGAACGCAAGGGCTTGACGCGAACCACAATTTCCATTTCACCGCGCCCATCAAGACTACCGGTACTCTTTCAATCGCAGCCTCGGGCATCATCCCCGGCACAGCGCCGAAACTCGAGCTTGTCACCACTTCCTCGATCTCTTCGGCAAAGATTGTAAGCGCCACCGGTATCGTGAACCCCGACATAAATATCGACAACATCGAGTTCTCAATCACCGATATCCCCGATTTCCTTCGTGAGGGGGACAATGTGCTGGATATAACCAATCCCTGCATCTACCTGACGGTCACCAACACTTCCAATGTGACTGTCGATGTGGAGGCAAAACTGACCGGATATGTGGACAACGCGCCTGTGAGCGGAAGCGCCGTGACTATCGCCGGAAACAACAAGATTGTGGTTAATCCCGGCGTGAACAAGATATGTGTTTCCCGTCTTGGCGGCATCACCGGCTGGACCAATGTGGTCGTCCCCGATCTTTCCAATGTGATCCGAACTATCCCCGACGATATCCGCATCGAGTGTAATGCGGCAGTGGCTCAGCAGCCCGCTGTTTTCGAACTCGGACATGTCTATACGTTTGAAATCGAAAACGAGGTTGTGGCTCCGCTTTCTTTCGGTCCTGAATTGAGATTCACCTATTCCGACAGCGACGAGGGCTGGGACGAGGACCTGAAGGACTATAATTTCAAATCGGTGATAGTGACTGTTGAAGCTGAAAACACTATTCCATTGGTGCTTAAACCCGAGGTGACCCCAATTTTCAAGCAGGGTTACGCTTCGACGGTGGAGGTGAATATCCAGGGTGAGATAGGTGGCGGAACGCTCGCCAATCCCACCACATCCAAACTGACAATAGAGCTGAAAGGCATCGGCAAGAATCTTGACGGACTCGACGGCATCGAGTATCTGTTCCATGCCACATCCCCTGCGGCTGGAGCGACTCTCAACGAGAAGCAGGGCGTGAGATTCACCAAAGTGTCCTTGACACTGCAGGGTGGCTTCATTGTCGATCTTAACTAAATTCACCAACTAAAGTAATTTTTTTCAGCTATGAAACATCTTAAAGCCTATATATCAGCTATTGTTGTCGGCGTTGCCGGCATGGCGAACCTGTCGGCGCAGAACGCTTTGCGCACAGGATATTTCCTTGAGGGCTACACCTACCGCCACATGATAAACCCGGCGTTCGCGCCTGAGCGCAGCTACGTGGCGTTTCCTGCTCTGGGCAATCTCAATGTCACCGTGAACTCCAACGTGGGGCTGAGCACATTCCTCTATCCCACTAAAAACGGCGAGCTCACCACTTTCATGAGCCCCGACGTGAAAGCGGGAAAATTCCTTGGCAAGCTTAAAGGAATGAACCACATCAATGAGGAGCTCGACCTGATGATTCTTTCATTCGGTTTCCGTGGATTCGGAGGTTATAACACCTTCACCCTTACTTCGCGCGAAGCAATGAGCTTATCGCTGCCCAAGGATCTTTTCACATTCATGAAACTTGGACAAACCAAAGAGCGCACCCATTATAATTTCAAGAATCTGGGTGTCGAAGCGTCGGAAATCATTGAAATGGGTTTCGGGCATTCTCGCCAGATCAACGAACAGCTGCGCGCCGGAGCCAAGTTGAAAGTGCTCCTCGGTGTGGGCAACGTGAACGCCCGCATCAGCAACATGGACGTGACCCTCAGCAATGAACTGTGGGAGGTGAAAGCCGACGGCGAACTGAATATTGCGGCAGGCTCAGGACTTAAAGTGCCCACCAAGGGTGAAAGCGGCAAGGCTGACAATCCGAGCGAGGCTACTCTCATCGACTGGGATAATGTGGATTATGATAAATTCGGACTCGGAGGTTTCGGTATGGGACTCGATCTCGGAGCCACTTATCAGTTGTTGCCCGATCTTGAACTTTCAGCTGCTGTCACCGACCTGGCGTTCATGTCATGGACCAACTCCCACCGTGGAAAGACTTCCACCACCTCATGGACATTTGAAGGATTCCATGACGTGGCTCTCGACAAGAATCAGCCCGACTATGAGGATAAAAAACTTGACCAGCAGCTTGACGATCTCGCCGACCAGTTTAAGGAAAGCGTTGAATTCCATCGCGAGGGGAAGACCGGCTCGCGCGTTTCAGGCGTAGGCGCCACANTCACCCTCGGAGGTATGTACACCATTCCCTACGCCCGCTTCGTGNAGGGCGGCTTGCTGTTCNCNCAGCGCATCAACGGACACTATNCATGGACCGAGGCGCGACTTTCGGCTNACCTCNCTNCCGTGGGATGGTTTGATGCGTCGNTCAACTATGCNNTGTCGTCGTTCGGTTCCTCATTCGGTTGGATTCTCAACTTCCATCCCAAAGGCGTGAACCTCTTCGTCGGTTCCGATTTCCAGATATTCAAGGTCACTCCCCAGTTTGTTCCGACCGGCAACCTGAACGCGTCGATCAACTTCGGTTTGAATATCACCTTCGGTAGCAAGGCTAAGAAAAAAGCATAAGCGAATAAGCGATATACAATATATAGGCTGTGCCGCAAATCATGCGCCACAGCCTATATTGTAGTATGGATAAATGCGTGCTCCGTTACGGGATGGTAGAAAATATTTTTGAAAATTGGGGAATTATAAGTAATTTCGCAGTGTTAAGAATAAAATCACAATCAAAATGAATAATGAATTAGACTGGGGCAATCTGTCATTCGGCTATATCCCCACCGATTATAATGTGCGCTGTTACTACCGCAACGGAAAGTGGGGCGAGATAGAAGTGTCGTCGTCGGAAACGGTGACCATGCATATTGCGGCAACCTCTCTCCATTACGGACAGGAGATTTTCGAGGGGCTCAAGGCTTTCCGCGGAAAAGACGGAAAGGTGAGAGTGTTTCGCCTCGAAGAGAATGCCAAGCGCATCGTCGAGTCGGCTAAAGGTATAATGATGGCTCCTGTTCCGGTCGAGCTTTTCACTGAGATGGTGAAAAAGGTGGTGAAGCTCAACGAGCGTTTCGTGCCTCCTTACGGCAGCGGCGCGTCGCTTTACATACGCCCGCTTGAAATCGGCATGTCGGCTCAGGTCGGGGTAAAACCCGCCTCGGAATATCTGTTCCTTATTCTTGTGACCCCCGTAGGTCCCTACTTCAAGGAAGGCTTCAAGCCCACCAATATATGCATAATGCGCGAGTTTGACCGTGTAGCTCCCAAGGGTACCGGGCGCTGGAAAGTGGGCGGCAACTATGCCGCAAGCCTTGACGCCGGCGAGCGCGCTCATGCCATGGGCTATTCAGCCGTGCTTTATCTTGACCCCAAGGAAAAGAAATATATCGACGAGTGTGGTCCCGCCAATTTCTTCGCTATCAAGGACGGCAAGTACATCACTCCGGCATCGGAATCAATACTCCCGTCGATAACCAACAACAGCCTCATGCAGCTTGCCCGCGACATGGGCATCGAGGTGGAACAGCGCCACATTCTTCTTGAGGAGCTCGCCGACATTCAGGAGGCTGCCGCTTGCGGAACGGCTGCAGTCGCTTCGCCCGTGGCTGAGATCGACGATATCGACACCGGCGTTAAGTATGTCATCAGCAAGGACGGACAGCCCGGACCGGTGGTTACGGCTCTTTACAACAAGCTTCGCGGCATCCAGCTTGGCGAAGAGGAGGATATACACAACTGGAACACAATTATCGATTGATGGCTAACACAGATTTCCAAGCCATCATCGACAAGTATTATCCTGACGACAACGAGCTTCGCGCCATCTACATGAAGCACGCCCGTCAGGTAGCTGACTTAG
Source organism: Bacteroidales bacterium (assembly GCA_009177195.1). GTDB lineage: Bacteria > Bacteroidota > Bacteroidia > Bacteroidales > Muribaculaceae > Muribaculum. The sequence continues at coordinate 20,239 of WFMA01000159.1, forward strand.
CCCTCGCCATCAATCTGACGAGGGCTATCGGTCTTGATCCTCTCGATGTCGAGGGAGCGGCGATGCTCCATGACATCGGCATTTTCGGCACTAACGCGCCGGGTATCCACTGCCATGGCTCGGCTTCCTACATGCGCCACGGAATCATCGGCGGCGAGTTGTTGAGGCGCGAGGGGGCTCCCGAATCGTGGGCGCGCGTTGCGGAACGTCACACCGGCACCGGTATCACGAAGGAGGATATCCTCCTCCAGGACCTTGACTTGCCGGTCGAGGACTATTGCCCGGTGTCGATGCTTGAAAAGCTCATTTGCTATGCCGACAAGTTCTATTCCAAGAGCGGCGCGATGGAAAAGAAGCCTTTCACCCGTGTTCGCAATTCGATAGCCCGCTATGGCGGCGACTCGCTCGACCGCTTCGACGAGCTCTACAAGCTTTTCGGCGACACTCGCTCGTTGCAGCCCGCTGGAGGCGGCAATTAAATGATTTTGAGAATCGTTAAGAAGGTTTATGCAGCTGGGTCAAAACTTTTTAAGTGCCGGAGCGGTTATGACTTGGACAATCCAAATATTCTGCATAAATTTGTAACACATTTAACATAACCAAAATTTTAAGATTATGGAATCAGAAAAATTAGATCGCATAAGCTATGCTCTTGGATTGAGCATGGGAAATAACTTTCGCAGTTCAGGGATAAAATCCCTTAACATCAAGGATTTTGCCGATGGCGTCGCTGCCGTGTTTGACAATGCGGCTCCCAAGATGACCTATGACGAGGCTAAACTTGAAATCAAAAACTTTTTCGAAGCGCTTGAAGCCGAGCAGCGCGCTGCCGCAGCCAAGATGGGCGAGGTGAACGAAGCTGCCGGAAAGCAGTTCCTCGATGAGAACGGAAAGCGCGCCGAGGTCAAGACCACCGCTTCAGGTCTTCAATATGAAGTGCTCGTCGAGGGTACTGGAAAGCAGCCCGCTGCGAGCGACCGCGTGACTGTTCACTATACCGGAAAGCTGATCGACGGCACTGTCTTCGACAGCTCGGTTGAGCGTGGCGAGCCAGCGACATTTGGCGTTACTCAGGTGATTCCCGGTTGGGTTGAGGCTCTTCAGATGATGAAAGAGGGTGCTAAATGGCGTCTTTTTATCCCCTCCAATCTTGCTTACGGTCCTAACGGAGCCGGAAACGTGATCGGTCCTAACTCGACCCTTATTTTCGATGTTGAACTTATTAAAGTAAATTAATCAATAGAAAAATGAAGAAAGTATTACTCGCCTTCGGCGTGGGAGCATTGCTCCTTTCCACTACATCATGTGGAAAATCAAGCGTATCGGAGGCTGACAAGGCTGCCAACGATTCTATTTCCGACCTCTTTGGCGTAGTCGTTGGAAATCAGTTTGCGCAGGAAATCAATCACATGCCTGAAATTAACAAGGAGGCATTCCTTCGCGGGGTGTCGACAGCGGTTCTCGCCGACACTTCCGACATGTCGTTCCAGCAGGGATTGGCTCAGGGTTCGCGTCTTGCCCAGCAGTTCCAGTATTTCTACAAGGAGATGGGTGTGAGCATCGACCGCGACATGTTCTTGAAACAGTTCAAGAAAGCTATCCTTTCCGACTCGGTTGTTTCTGACCTCATGGTTCAGCAGGCTATGCTTAACCAGATGATGGAACAGGCTCAGAAGCGTGCCGCCGAGCGCAAGGAAGCCGAGCTTAACAATGCTCCTGAAGCGGTTGCCAACCGCAAGGCTGGCGAGGCTTATATCGACTCGCTCCGCAAGGCTGATCCTTCAGTCCAGGTAACCCCGAGCGGACTTGCCTATAAGGTGGTTGCGCAGGGTGAAGGCGATGCCATCAAGGACGAAGACATGGCATCGGTCATCTATAAAGGTTCTCTTGCCGACGGAACAGTGTTTGACGACAGCAAGGGCGAGGCTCGTCAGTTCAGCCCGCGTCGTGTTGTTCCCGGATTTGGCGAAGGTCTTAAGATGATGAACAAGGGCGCTAAATATGTGCTCTATATCCCCGGCGACCTCGCTTATGGAGTGAACGGTATGCCTCAGGCAGGTATCGGTCCCAACCAGATGCTTATTTTCGACGTTGAAATCGCCGACATCAACGCCCACAAGAAATAATATCACATAATAATTCCCTGATAATAGCAAGAGCATGGATTCTTCGGAGCCATGCTCTTGCTGTTGTTTTATCGCTAATTTCGGCAGTGAAAATTGCCGTGATTTTGAACGTGACAACAAATTGGATTCTATTGAACGGCATTATGTTGATAATTAGTGTTTTGCAAACGGATGGTGCGAAGCTTTATATTGCGGTAAATTTGATTTTAGCGTTGTCGATGCCTAAATTTGCCAATATTAATTTTAAATGATTCTACTCTATGAAAGCGAAAAATTTTATTAGCGGGATTGTTCTGGTGATTTTATGTGCATGCTCTTCTCAAGAAAAAGAGCCGCAGAGTGTTGAAGAAAACTTGTCGGCAAGAGAGTTGGTTGCCGCAAATGCCTATATTGACGTGCCTGAGTATATTGAGGGCAAGACGTGGAGATATGGTTGCGGTTCACCAGCCGACAACAAGTTAAGGGCTGCAACCTATCGTTTCCTCAAGCATGTGAAGATGGAAAATGGAAAATATGTCTGCGACTTGACTTCAGGTGAAGATATAAATATCTCACCGGCACTGTTCGACGGGCTATACAAAGAGCATGTGACGGATGTTAATCAATGGATTGACGAAGTGCATGAGCGAGGAAATAAAGCAATGGTTCTTGAGATGAAGGATGAATATTTCGAGGCGATGCTTGACGGGAAGCCTTTCGGAGGTGTCGGGGTCGGTATTTAGATCATAAAGCAGGAGAATGGGAGTGTGGAAAAAGATGTTTCGATGCTCCTGTTTTTTTGTGTTATTCGGAAATATGGAGCATTAGATGTAAATTTGTATTCCAATATTGACGTTTATGAGATCGTTGCCAGCTTTATTCGTGTCGCTGTTATTTTTGGTTGCCTCATGCGAGAAGAGCGCTACCGATCGCCTTATGGATGAAGCCGAAAATATAATGGCTCAATATCCCGATTCTGCATTTGTCATGATTTCAGATATTGATTTTCAGCTGCTGACTGATCGTGAAAAGCCTCGTTATGCCTTATTGCTCACGATGGCGCAGGACCGCAACTATCTTCTACCCAAAGATGATTCGTTGATAAATATTGCCGGTGCTTACTATCCAATAGGAACGAGAAACAGGGCTATAGCCGATTATTATTCCGGTCGCATAAAGTTGCGTAACGGAGAGTACAGCGAGGCGGTTGAGAAACTGATCGATGCAGAGGAGTCCGCACTTGCTATTGGCAACAGCTATTGGCTGGGATTTATATATCGGGAGCTTGCCTATCTGTTCTATGATGTAAAAGATGCGCATAACGAGGCTATTTATTCCGAAAAAGAGTATGAGGCGTTTGTCAAGACAGGCGACAGCTTGCTCATAAAGTTTGGTACGTTAGATTATGGGCGTGCGGAAGTTAGGTTCAATCATAATCTTGCAAAGGGGATAGAGATACTCGACACGGTGTTGCTAATGTCGGCTGCCGAGGAGCCATTGAACCGTTTTTTGAGGGCGGAAGTGTATCGCTCGAAAATGTTGGTGGGACTATTTTCAAGAAGAGTTTCCGATAGTTTGAAAATGAGTCTTAACGAATTGCGAATTAATGGTTTTCGGGAGTATTTCCCTGATGGTTTCTTCAGAAATGATCTTATTGGTGGAGTTGACGCTTATAAAACCGCTCATCTGATGGGTAACGGTACTTCGCTTTTGTTTATTTCCGNACNTTATTGGNGAGAGATATTCNNATTGNTAAATAANGNGGGGTTGAANCTATATTATCGGGAGTCGGAGGTTGGAGAAGATCTGAAGTTGAGTTATCCCGACTATGAAGGATATCGGGTTGCCTGTAATCCTCAGATAGTTAATGAGATTCTGGCTCGCAGGGACCTTCGCATTGCCGAGAAGGAGCGCAATGAGCGTAGAAAGATGAACATGATTTTCATCGTGATTGCAGTTGTAATAGCCGGGTTGGCGGGGCTGCTGATATGGCGGGAATTGAAGGGTCGTTACAAGCGGCGACGGCTTGTTGAGGAGGCAGCTGAACTGCGCGAGGTGTTGCGATTGAAAGATGGTTCTATAAGTGAATTGCAGCATTATTTGGACTCCATTTATGGTGATCGGTTTACCATGTTGGAGGAACTGTGTGACATGTTTATCCTTCCGTCAAAACATGTTTCGGAACAGAAGCGCATATTCAATGATGTGAAAAAGATTGTGGATAATTTTAAGGCTGACGGTAAAAGGCTTTCGGAAATTGACGAGTATGTGAACCGCTACCGCCACAATGTTATAATTGATTTTGAGAAAGAATTTCCCGGGCTTACCGAGCGGGACTATGTTCTGTTCCGTTATCTTGCCGCCGGTTTTTCACGCCGTGCTATCGCCTTTTTCATGGATGAATCGGTGGGTGTGGTTTCCAATTGCAAGTCACGGCTCAAAAAGCGGGTGGCGAAATCGGATGCCGTTAATCGGGAGGCGTATTTGGAGGTGTTGAGCTGAGGGAGTCATCTATTTTTGTGATTGAAGCGGGGGTGGTGAGTGCGGTCGAATCACCAAATTTGAGTATTGCGGGTTGGTCGATTTATTCTTATCTTTGCCAAAATAGATTACATTTTGCTTGTTATGAGAAAAGGGATGGCGGAGTACCGCTCTACTGACCGGTTGCGCGATGCAATCGACGACAATAACTTGTTGCTGCTGGTGATAAGCCGTTTTTCTATTCCTTTCGGGTTTGGCGACAGCACCATCGGTGAAGTTTGCGATGAAAACGACATCGACTGCCCCACGTTTCTTGCCGTGGCAAATCTTGTTTGCTNCAAGCCGGCTTNAGGCCTACGAAGTGTTCGCCCGATTCTCTNATCAGNTATCTGAAAAAGGCTCACAGCTATTTCCTTNATTTCNACCTNCCTTTGATAAGGCGCAAGTTGATCGACGCTGTCAACAATTCGAGCATTGACGACGTGGCGTTTCTCATGATCAAGTATTTTGACGATTATGTGATTGAGGTGCGCCGTCACATGGAGTATGAGAATGAAACTCTTTTTGGCTACATTTCGGAGCTTATCGCAGGCAATCGCAATCCCGGTTTCAGCATCGAAGACAGCATCGAAGAGTTTTCGGTGACCCACACCTACATGGGCGATCGCCTCAACGAGCTTAAGGATATCATCATCAGGCACTATCGCCAGAAGGACAATGACACCCTCAACTCGGTGCTCTATGATATGATCAATTGTCAAGCCGACCTGGTGACTCACTGCATGGTGGAGAACCGGCTGCTCGTTCCTGCCGTGAGGAAGCTTGAGCGCAACATCGCCGCCAAGGCAAGCGTTGTCCCCAAAGTTCATGAGAAGAGCTCTGCAGCAGCTATTTCGCCTGAATCGCTTAGCGAAAGGGAGAAGGAGGTGATCGTTTGCGTGGCAAAAGGGAAGTCCAACAAGGAGATCGCCGACGAATTGTGCCTGTCGGTCAACACCGTCACCACCCACCGGCGCAATATCGCATCAAAATTGCAGATACATTCCCAGTCGGGACTTGCCATCTTCGCCATCATCCACCACCTTATCGACATCAAGGACATAAAACTTCAGTAATTTCTTCGGCTCATTGGCGTGAATGGGTTGCCGATGTTGAAAATAATTATCAAATAATTTGGGTTTTATTGCAAAATGCTATAAATTTGCAGTCACAAACAAAAAACTGAAAGGTACAATAGCATGTCTGACGCTTGGTCGCTATCTCTAATTTCTGTCGTCATTACCATTCTTGAATTGAGGAGGGGTGATTGTTAGCGTTCATGATATTCCGATACACGATGCCTCTCCGTCGCAAAAGCGAGCCGGGAGGCATTTCACTTAATATGAATAAATAAAAATGCAATTATAATGGGCATGGAATTAAGAAGCTCCGCAAGTACAAACGGACGCCGTATGGCAGGTGCAAGAGCGCTGTGGCGCGCCAATGGAATGAAGGAATCTCAGTTTGGCAAACCGATTATCGCAGTGGTGAACTCGTTCACTCAGTTTGTTCCGGGTCACACTCATCTTCACGAAATAGGTCAGATTGTGAAGGAAGAGATAGAACGTCTCGGATGCTTCGCCGCTGAATTCAACACCATCGCTATCGACGACGGTATCGCGATGGGTCACGACGGAATGCTCTATTCATTGCCCTCGCGCGACCTTATCGCCGACTCGGTAGAATATATGGTCAATGCCCACAAGGCTGACGCGATGGTGTGCATTTCCAACTGCGACAAGGTGACTCCGGGAATGCTCATGGCGGCGATGCGCCTCAACATCCCCACGATATTCGTGTCGGGAGGTCCCATGGAGGCGGGAGAGGTCGACGGCAAGTTCGTGGACTTGATCGACATCATGATAGAGAGCGCCGACACCTCGGTGGGCGATGACAAGGTGAAGCTGCTCGAACAGAAAGGCTGCCCCACCTGTGGCTCTTGCTCCGGAATGTTCACCGCCAACTCGATGAACTCACTCAACGAGGCGATAGGAATGGCGCTNNCCGGCAACGGAACGATNCTCGCCACCCACGCNAACCGCACCGAGCTNTTCCGCAAGGCTGCGCGTCANANCGTAGAGAACACCCTTGCCTACTATAATGACGGCGACGAAAGCGTTCTTCCCCGCAATATAGCCACCCGTCAAGCCATGCTCAACGCCATGACGCTCGACATCGCGATGGGGGGCTCGACCAACACCGTGCTCCACCTTCTTGCTGTGGCTAACGAAGCCGGCGCCGACTTCACGATGGCTGACATCGACCGGTTGTCGAGAGTGACACCTGTGTTGTGTAAAGTGGCGCCCAATTCCCATTTCCACATTCAGGACGTGAACCGCGCGGGCGGAATCATGTCGATCATGAAGCAGCTCGCCGACCATGGCATCATTGACACCGCCGTGAAGCGCGTGGACCGCATGACCCTCGGCGAGGCTATCGACAAATATGCCATCGAAGGGGAGCGCTTCGACGATGAAGCGCGCAAGTTGTGGCTCAGCGCGCCGTGCAATGAGCGCAATCTCAAGCTCGGAAGCCAGTCCAATACCTACGACAAGCTTGACGCTGACCGTGAGAAAGGATGTATCCGCGATTTCGACCATGCCTATGTGAAGGATGGCGGTCTCGCCGTGCTGAAAGGCAACATCGCCCTTGACGGATGCGTGGTGAAAACCGCCGGAGTGGATGAAAGCATTTTCCGTTTCCGCGGACCGGCGAAAGTGTTCACTTCCCAGGAAGCTGCCGTCGACGGCATTCTGCGCGACAAGGTGGTGAGCGGCGACGTGGTTGTCATCACCTACGAGGGACCCAAGGGGGGACCGGGCATGCAGGAGATGCTCTATCCCACAAGCTATATCAAGTCAAAGCATCTCGGCAAGGAGTGCGCTCTCATCACCGACGGGCGTTTCTCGGGTGGAACATCGGGGCTTTCCATAGGACACATCTCACCTGAAGCTGCCGCCGGCGGAAACATAGGACTGGTGCGCGACGGCGACATAATAGAAATCGATATACCGGCTCGCTCGATCAACGTGCTCCTTTCTGACGAGGAGCTTGCGGCGCGTCGCAAATCGGAGGAGGCTCGCGGTAAAGAGGCGTTCACTCCCGCCGACCGCGACCGCAAGGTGTCGAAAGCGTTGAGGGCGTATGCCGCAATGGTGACTTCAGCCGACAAGGGCGGAGTCAGAGAGTTGTAAAAATCTGTTGGAATTAAAGAATAAAGATAATATATGAGTGAAATGATTTCGGGTGCCGACGCGTTGATGCAGGCGCTGATAGCCGAGGATGTCAATCTCGTTTTCGGCTATCCCGGCGGATCGATAATGCCGGTCTACGATAAATTATATGATTATCAGGACCGCTTGCGTCACATATTGGTGCGCCATGAGCAGGGCGCCACTCACGCCGCTCAAGGATATGCCCGTGTCACGGGACGTCCCGGCGTGGTGATTGTCACTTCGGGACCTGCCGCTACCAATGTCATCACCGGTATAGGCGACGCATTGATGGACAGCACCCCCATGGTGGTTATCACCGGGCAGGTGGCTACGCCGTTTCTCGGCTTTGACGCGTTTCAGGAAACCGATGTGGTGGGCGTGACCCAGCCGTTGACAAAGTGGAGCTATCAGATACGCCGCGCCGAGGATGTGTCGTGGGCGGTGGCTCGCGCGTTCTACATCGCGTCGAGCGGACGTCCCGGTCCCGTGGTGCTCGACTTTACTAAGGACGCTCAAGTGGGGATGACCGAATTCTCCCACAAAAAATGTGATTACATCCGTTCCTATCAGCCCGTCCCTGAAATCGACGAGGCGGTTATCGACAAGGCTGCCGAGCTTATAAACGCTTCGGAACGCCCCATGATTCTGTCGGGTCACGGCGTGATGATAGCCAATGCCGAAAAGGAGCTTGCCGAGCTTGCCGAGACCGCCGATATTCCGGTTGCGGCTACGCTGCTCGGGCTTTCCACGATGCCGTCAAGTCATCCTCTCTACAAGGGTATGCTCGGGATGCACGGCAATATAGGTCCCAACATCAACACCAACAAGGCTGACCTGTTGATCGCCATCGGCATGAGATTTGACGACCGAGTGACCGGCAATGTCAAGACCTATGCCCCCGACGCTAAAATCATTCACATCGATATCGACTCGTCGGAGTTGAACAAGAATATTCCCGTCACGGTGGGAGTACACGGTGATGCGCGCTCAGCGCTGCAGCGATTGCTGAAAAAGGTGAAAAGCGCCAAGCACACCGAGTGGCTCAAGACCTTTGACCGCCCCGAGGAGGTGGAATTTGAAAAGGTAGTGAAGCGCGAGGTTTATCCCGAATCGGGCAGAATGAATATGGGCGAGGTTGTGAACAAAGTTTCGGAAGCCACGGGTCATGACGCTATCGTGGTGACCGATGTGGGGCAGAATCAAATGTTTTCAGCCCGCTATTTCCGCTATTCCAAGCCGAGGTCGATTGTGACTTCGGGCGGTCTCGGAACGATGGGCTTCGGACTCCCCGCCGCGATAGGCGCGAAGATGGGCGAGCCGGGACGGACTGTGTGCCTCTTTGTGGGCGACGGCGGCTTGCAGATGACCATTCAGGAGCTGGGCACGATTCTCGAATATGGGACCGATGTCAAGATTATCCTGCTCAATAATAATTTCCTCGGCAACGTGCGTCAATGGCAGTCGCTTTTCTTCAACGACCGTTTCTCGCAGACTCCGCTCATAAACCCCGATTTCGTGACGCTTGCCGGCGCTTACGGCATCAAGGCGGAAAATGTGGAGACGCGCGAACAGCTCGACGGCGCCATCAGCCGAATGCTTGAGCATAATGCCGCTTATCTGCTTAATGTCAACATCGATGAGACCGACATGATTTTCCCGATGATACCTGCCGGCGGAAATGTCGACACCATCATGCTTAACCCAACCGAATTTTACAAATCCTAAACCGAATCAATGATGGATGAGCAATTGTTTACGGTGGCAGTCTTTTCGGAGAACCAAGTGGGACTGCTTAACCAGATATCGATTATATTCACACGCCGGTGCCTTAATATAGAGAGCCTGTCGGTGAGCCCTTCATCAATTGAAGGAATCCACAAGTTTATCATCACCTGCTACAGCAACCGCCCCATGATGGAGCGCGTGGTGCAGCAGATCGAGAAGCGCATAGATGTCCTGAAAGCTTACCTTTATACCGATGAAGAGATTGTCTATCAAGAGGTGGCGCTCTATAAGGTGCCCACACGCCGACTGCTCGACGACAAGAACGTGGAGGAGATAATCCGCAATCACAACGCGCGCATTCTCGAAATAACCCGCGAGTATGTGGTGATTGAAAAGACAGGTCACACCGAGGAGACCGAAGCGCTCTTCCAGGAGTTGCAGAAATATGACATCCTCCAGTTTGTGCGTTCAGGTCGCGTGGCTGTCACGAAAGACACCAAGGAGCACCTGTCGATATATCTCACCGAACAGAATATGCGTAAAAACAGCCTCCTATGAGTGAACGCATAAAAGAATACAAGGTCGACTATCTGCTCACCGCCGGCGAGTGCAATCCCGAGGCTAAAATGCCCCTGCCGCTGCTGGTGTCGAGAGTGATAGAGGTGGCTACGTTCCACGCCAATCATCTCGACGTTGGCTTTGCCCGGCTCAGCCGCGAGGGGCTCGCATGGGTGTTGTCGCGTGTGTCGGTTGAAATGAACCGCTGGCCGGGAGTCAACGAGGAGTATTCGCTGACCACGTGGGTGGAGGATGTGAACCGCCACTTCTCCCAGCGCAATTTTGAAATCAAGTCGGGCGACGAGGCGCTTGGCTATGTCTCGTCGGTGTGGATGGGTATCGATATCAAGAAGCGTCAGAGCGGCGACCTGTCGCTGCTCGAATCACTGCGCGATGTCATTTCCGACAAGCGTTGCCCCATCGACAAGTTCCCGCGCGTGAATCTGCGGGAGGATGCCGGNANNATNNTCGGNGAGCCCTATCGTTTCCGTTATTGCGACTGTGACTTCAACCGTCATGTCAACACGGTGCGCTACGTCGAGTTGCTGCTCAACGAGTGGGATCTTGATTTCCATGACCGTCACGCCGTGAAGCGGTTTGACATCGCTTTCATGCGCGAGGCTCATTATGGCGACGAAGTGGTTGTGACTCGCCAGGAGGATGGCGGGTCCACATGGCAGTGCTGCATTTCCCGCGGCGACGAGGCGCTTTCAAAAGCTCGAATAATATTTACTGACAATAACTAATAATAAAATTAACAAACTATGGCAAAAATGAATTTTGGCGGAGTTGAGGAAACAGTGATCATCCGCGAAGAGTTCCCCTTGGAAAAGGCGAGAGAAGTGCTCAAGGACGAAACCATCGCCGTTATCGGCTATGGAGTTCAGGGTCCCGGTCAGAGCATGAACCTCCGTGACAACGGTTTCAACGTGATTGTAGGTCAGCGTCAGGGCAAGACCTATGACAAGGCTGTCGCCGATGGCTGGAAGCCGGGTGAAACCCTTTTCAGCATCGAGGAGGCTTGCGAACGCGGAACTATCATCATGTGCCTTCTTTCTGACGCTGCCGTAATGTCGGTGTGGCCCACTATTAAGAAGTATCTCACTCCGGGCAAGGCTCTCTATTTCTCTCACGGATTTGCCATCACCTGGAGCGACCGCACCGGTGTTGTTCCTCCGAAGGATGTCGATGTAATCATGGTGGCTCCTAAGGGTTCGGGCACATCGCTGCGCACCATGTTCCTTGAAGGTCGCGGCTTGAACTCTTCTTATGCAGTTGAGCAGGATTATACCGGCAGAGCTCTTGAGCGCACTATCGCTCTTGGCATCGGCGTGGGTTCAGGTTATCTTTTTGAAACCACTTTCAAGCGCGAGGCTACTTCCGACCTCACCGGTGAGCGCGGCTCGCTGATGGGCGCTATCCAGGGTCTTCTCCTCGCTCAGTATGAGGTGCTCCGTGAAAACGGCCACACTCCCTCCGAGGCATTCAATGAAACCGTTGAGGAACTCACTCAGTCGTTGATGCCCCTCTTCGCTAAGAATGGTATGGACTGGATGTATGCCAACTGCTCTACTACCGCTCAGCGCGGCGCTCTTGACTGGATGGGTCCGTTCCACGACGCTATCAAGCCTGTGGTTGAGAAACTCTATGCAAGCGTTAAGTGTGGCAACGAGGCTCAGATCTCTATCGACAGCAACTCTAAGCCTGACTATCGCGAGAAACTCGAAGAGGAGCTCAAGGCTCTTCGCGAGAGCGAAATGTGGCAAGCTGCCGTTACCGTTCGCAAACTCCGTCCCGAAAATAACTGATTCCGGCACACTGAGCCGGGATGCTTTCGGGCATCTTGATAAAAAAGAAAGCGCGGCGCTCCTGCAGAAGGGGGCGCCGCTTTCTTTTTTGTTTATTGCCGGGCAGTTATAAGTTTTTTATTGCGCCTTAGGCGGAAGAGCATGGAAACAAGGCGATTAATGAAATAGAATTATAAGTTTAAATCANGCNGNGGTTGACGTTTTTTCATTCTTTAGTCTTAACTTTGTGAATTGCAAATACAGGTTTAATTNATGAGACATGCTATTTCGGTTTTGATTATTTGTGGGGTAATGGCTGCGCTTGCCGCTTCATGTCACCGGCGTGGCGGCAGCGATCCGGTCATGGATCATGCGGAAGAGCTCGTCGATTGCTGCCCCGATTCGGCACTCGCCCTTTTGGAAGGAATNGACACGTCNATGATGNCCGATGCCGCGCTTGCANGCTATGCTCTGCTGCTCACGATGGCTCAGGACCGCAATTATATCACTCCGGGTTCCGATTCGGTTATCGGCATTGCGCGGTCATTCTATCCTGTAGGGTCGGAGGAGAGGATGAAAGCCGATTATTATGCCGCCCGCGTAAACTTCCGCAACGGGGAGTATGAAAAAGTGCTTGAGTTGCTCATGGATGCCGAGGAATCAGCCCTGAAGGTGAAGAGCGATTATTGGCTTGGGTTGATCTATCGAGAGCTTGCTTATGCTTTTCATGAATTTGGGAATAATGATGCGGAATGCTATTATTCCCGAAAAGAGTATGAGTCATTTCGTAATGCAGGCGATTCCCTGCTTGCGAAATTTGGCGCTATGGATCATGCCCGGGCTTTGGCGATGGCGAAGGATGAGGCGCTATATAAGCGCGGACTCTTTTTGCTGGACAGCATCGGGAGCAATTCTGTGTCGGGCGACCTTCTCGACCTAATGCTACGCGCTGAAGTGGGACGAGTAAAGGTCGGTTTTATGATCAATGGCATTATATTTCACCGGCGACAGGAGAATGCGAGAGATTTTTATGATACTGCTGTCAATGCATGCCTTGATACTGTTCCTCCCGATTTTTTCAGGGAGGGGAAACGGGCGGTCGTGTTTGAAAGCCCGTTTGAACCCGGTTTAATCCTTTCCGCCATTACAGAGCCTTATGCTGTCGAAATCCATCGCCGTCTTAATGAGTTGAACCTCGATTTGTATCATCGTGAGTATGCCGGGCTCGATTCCGTTTTTCAATATCCCGATTACTATAAGTACTATGAGAAAGCGGTGGAGATGGGTAAGTCTGATCAATCTCGCTTCTGGCTGGAGGAGCAGTCGCGCCGGAAATCGGAAAAAGCAGCGCGAGAGACAAGGCTAAAGTGGATTTTGACTGTTTCAGCCCTGTTTGCCGTTGTTGCTGTAGGCGGGGTGATCGGGGGGATTCATAGCCGGCGCATGCGTCGGCGGCTCATTGCGGAAGCAGCGGGACTGCGGAATCTTCTTAGAGTGAGGGAGGAGAATGTCGGCGGCATGCAGCAGTGCATTGACTCGCTCTATGGAGAAAAGTTTGACATGCTTGAACAGATGTGCGACATGTTCATCCTGCCGTCGAAACACGCTTCCGAGCAGAAGCGCATCTATGAGAATGTGCGTTCCATAGTCGACGGCTTCAAGATGAACGGCAATCGACATGTCGAGATCGAGGAGCATGTGAATAGATATAAGGACAGTCTGGTGGCTAAATTCCGCAGTGATTTTCCCGGATTGCCTGAACGTGATTATGTCCTGTTCGTGTATCTTGCCGCCGGTTTTTCCCGTCAGGCGATTGCTTTTTTGATGGACGACCCGATTGAATCGGTTTCCAATCGCAAGTCGCGGTTGAAGAAACGCATTTCCTCGTTCTGCGGTCAGGAAAGAGACGAGTATTTGAAAGCGATAAAATAAGATACCGCCCGACGGCGAGGTGCAGTTCGCCTCCCACGCTGCGCTGTGCTCGTAGTGGAGTGTCCATAAGGGATCGCTTCCCTAAAATGCATCCGACTTCAATAGCTAATACTATTGCTGACGTAAAAAAGTAGATATTTCCGGTTGGCAAGCCTGAAAGGCTTATCCCTATGGATAACCCGGCACTACGAGCGAAGCGAGGTGTGCCGGGATCACCGCCACAATATGCCGCACTCTGCAAAGAGTGCCCCCTAAACCCACAAGGAAGAAAAACGGAACCCGCAAGGGTTCATCCTTCAATAGCCGCGGGTGAAGCCCGTAGGGCGGAACCCACGGAAACAAGCATCCCCCACAAAATCCGATTCTGAAAGAATCATCTATCTGTGTCGTTCCTACAGAACTCCGAATTGCGATACCTCACTATTCCCGGGGTGCCGCTTCGCTCCACCCCGGGCTATTCTCTGACGGTCCTACAGACCTGCCTTGCTATTGCAATCGTTTTGGAATCATCTGTAACAAACCAAAAAAGTGGTGACATGGCGCGCCATGTCATCGAATGAATCCTCACCCGCCAGGGTTCCTGTTTGTGGACATCGCGCGCGATGTCCCTACGTTTTTAGCGCGATTTTATGTGCGTTGTTGGCGGAGTGCCCTTGGGGTGTATGGGAAATAAAAATCCCGACTTTCTCAAGCCGGGATTCTCACTTGTGTATAAATGCTTAATAAAAGTAAATTTCAGAGTCAAAAAATAATCACTGCCATACGTAACCTTAAATGATGATATAATGTATTCCGTAGGTCATGGATTAAGTATCAATTTGCATGACAAAGTTATAGCAAAAGCAGAGGAGAACCAAGTTTTCCTCTGCTTTAAGGCTATCATGCGGCTGTTGTAACCGCTATGTTTACAATTGATTACAATTTGACAGTTAAATTATCGCTATCATCGGTGTCATTTTCGCTATCATTGCGGGAAAATGAAGGCTGGAACCGTGGCGAGCAGCCTATTTCAGGGCGTCGATGTAGCGCTCACGATTGGCTCCGTTGAATGCGATGAAGCGTTTTTTCAATCGGGTCTTGCGATTTGAAACCACGTCCACGTTATCGCCCATAAGGTAGCTGATCGCCTGGCGTGAGAATCCTGCGGCGGAATAAAGAAATAGCACGTAGTCGCGCTGGGGGAGTCCGGGGAAGTCCTCTTTGAACTCGGCGGCGACGTTGTCTTTGTACTTGTTAACGAAATTTTCTATTTCCGAAATGCGCCCGCCTTCGATTTTGAATCCGTCGACAATGGATCTTACCGTGTCATAGATGCGTTTCTGCTCCGACGGGTGTTTTGACGGCAGGATGAACATGTCACACAGTTCCTCCACCATGTTGAATTTCTCCCCATAGAGTTCATCGATATAGTCCTGCAGTTCGTTGAGGTTTTGGTCATTGCTTTTCAGCATTTGGCGAAGTTCTGACGCTTCCGCTATTAAGCGGGTCTGACGTTTTTTCGCACGCACCTTTAATATAATATATGTGGCGAGGGCGGTAAGACATAAAATCACAATGATCCACAGGGTGAGGGTGAGCCGTTGACGGGCGCTTTTCTCTTTTTCCATCAGAGAGCTGTGACGCAGGGTCAGATAGTCGTCGGCAGTCGCGGGTGAATATCCGCTGTCGTAGTCGAGATAGTTTTCGGGTATCTGAAACGGAGCTCCAAGTGTGGAATATTCACGGTGATACATGTCGAGGTAGCTATCATTGAGACGGCTGTGGATTTTCCTGGCATAAGGTTCGGAGATGAATAGCAAGACTGAGCCCGAGTGGAGGGGCATCAGAGAATAATAATCGGAGGTGGCTCCGGAGTTGGGCGAGTCGCTGCGAAAGAAATCTTCGGGGAAAGTGTCAAGAAAGTGTCTTTCCAGTTCCACGAAATCAAATTTTTCAGGGCGGTTTCCCTTGGTGAATATCACAAGGAACTGGGCGCCTATATTGATGCGCGTGGCATCGGCGCGAAGCATCATATCGAGGGGATCCTGCGTCGAGGCTGTGGCGATGAGGCTGTCNAGCAGCAATCTGCCCTGNTTCAGCGTCTTTTTGCCGATGCTAAGGGCTCTGCCATAGTCAAGTGCGGCAAACTTGATTAGGAGCGTGTCGCCCGTCTGACGGAAGCAGTCGTAGGCTTTTCGGGCATATTGCAGTTCATTTGCGTCGTCGTTGACGTTGTTGAACAGATGCGCCATGTCACGGTAAATGAATCCGAGGTGACGGTGGTCTTTCCGCGCAAGCGCCGATTCCTCGGCGTCGAGGAAATGCTTCACCGCCGAGTCGTATTTCTGATTGCGGAAATTTATCCGCCCCGCATAATAATCGGCAGTCATGCGGTTGTAGGATCCAAAGGGGTAATAGGCGCACGCAATTGCGATGAGCGAGTCATCGGGCGGAGTAATGTAATTTCGGTCCANTGCCATTGATGTCAGCAGCGCGTGTCGGGCGTTGGTCTCCTCTATTTTAGCGGCGGGCATGGCACTAAGGATGCTCAGCGCCGAATCGGGATGATGTTTCATCAGGCTTTCGGCAACCGACAATTCAAGTGGAGGTGTGTGCCCGCAACTTGAAAGGATAAGGGAGAAGAGGACGAACAATAACAGAGACTGGAGTAGTCGCATCAACTGACAATAAGGTTTTACTGTTTTTTTATACAAAATTACAACATCTGTTTGTAAATCGTGAAATTCGGGAGTTGAATCTTGCTATCATTGCGCATTTATATGGCGTTGTTTATTAAAATCTTGCATTAAGGCTCGATGAAAACAGCTATCAGCGGCAGTAAAAGCCGATATCATTACCTCTGCAAACGCGGAGGAGAAGTTGTGTATATTGAAGTAAATTTGTAAATTCGTAAATTAAGAATAAAAATCATATATGACATGATGAAAAACTTGATTTTGCTGTGTGCTTTTGTGTCATCGCTGGCATGCATGGGGGTAAAGCCGGGGACGGTGTCGATACTGGGCGACTCCTATTCCACGTTTGAAAACTATGTAGAGCCTGATACGAACTACCTGTGGTATTTTTCATCGGAGGTCGACACGACGCGCACCGACGTACACGACGTTGAACTGACATGGTGGAGGCAGTTCCTTGCCGCCAACGGACTGACGCTTGAGAAGAACAATTCCTTCTCGGGCTCCACGATATGCAATACCGGATATAACGGCGAGGATTATTCGGGACGCTCTTTCATAAAGCGCATGGACAATCTGGGCGATCCGGCTCTCATCATTGTTTTTGGCGCGACAAACGATTTTTGGGCTAAAGCGCCGTTTGGCGAAGATAAGGATTCGTTGTTTACCGATGCCGACCTTTTCACTTTCCGCCCCGCCCTGTCGCTGATGCTGCAACGCCTTCCGCAGCTTTATCCCGGGGCGCGGTTGTGCTACGTGCTCAACGACGAGATCACCGGCGAGGTGAGACAGGCGATTCTTGACAAGTGCCGGCAATATGGAGTGAAGTGCCTGGAGCTTAAAGATATAGAGAAACGTAACGGACATCCCGATGCCAAGGGGATGGCTGAGATAAGCCGCCAGTTAACTGAATTTATTAAAGAAAACGATTATAAGTTATGAGAAAAATTGCCATCTGCGTTGTAGCCGCGTTGCTTTCGCTCACCGTTGCGGCTCCGTCATCTTACTCACAGACGCTCCTTGACACCGGGATGCCTTCCAAGCTGGTTCAGATCGGCGCCCGCATGGGATTCAACACCTCCAATCTGTCGACCAATTTTGACGAGGCATATCCTGAAATAGCGTGGAACCACAGCCAGTGGGGTCAAGGTTTTGCCGCCGGAGCTGTTGTGGATATCAATCTACGCAACTACATCGCCATTCAGTCGGGGTTGAATTTCCGTTCGCGCAACAGCAGCTTCCACTATCTCGTGAATGATGCCAACGAACTCACGGCGATCGACGGGAAATGGGGCGGTTATTATTTCGAGATTCCGTTATTGTTGTCGTTCCGCCTCGGGGTTGCCGAACTGGGACAGCTTCACATTGACGCAGGTCCTTACTGGGCAACCGGTTTCGGCGGCAAATGCCACTACACTTATTTCAGCGAATATGCGGGTTCGGTGGTGGCTGAAAAGGCAAAAGGGGATTACTTCGGCAAGAACGGCATAGCCAATCGCTCGGACTGGGGATTCAAGTTTGGCGTGGGCATCCTGGTGATGCAGCACTATTATATAGGAGCGCATTATAATGCCGGAGCTCGAAACATCATGCGCGACACCGGCGACGGCGTTAAGAAGCCGTCGGGGCATAACAAGATATGGTCATTTACGGTGGGATATAATTTCTGATCGCGCCTGCGAGCGGTTTTAAACCGGAGGATTGTTTCCAAAACTAAACATCATCCAAATTTGTTTAAAATCAGAGGAGATGTAAATCTCATAATTGCAAACATTTGAACGATGAAAAAGAATTTGTTTATAGCCCTCTTGGCTGTCATTCTCTCGGTGAGTTTCGTGTCGTGTGAGGATGATGGATGGAATCCCGGTGACGCTCCTTTTCTGGGGAGCTGGTATGGAGTGAACAATGGTTCCGCATTTACTTTCTATTCCAATGGAAACGGGTGGTATTCTGACGAATACGGCAATACTACGCCTTTTTCGTGGGAGTATGACCGGGACGAGCTCGACATATATCTCGATGATGCGTATGGTTCGTATTGGGCTTTTGCCTGGAGTTTTACGCCCGACGGATACCTGTCGTTGTTTGACCTCGACTATGGCGGCACCACCTATTATGCGCGGTGATGTGGCGTAATGGCGGCAATCTTAAAAAATGTTGTAATTCTAATGCAGCTCTAAACTTTCAATGTGACGCTTCATCTAAATTATAAACGATGAATTGTTATCACATAAAAAGATAAGATTATGAATGGGATTTTCAAAAAGACAGCGGCTTTCTTGCTAAGCCTTGCATTGGTCGCTCCGATGGCGAGCGCGCAGCGTCGCACAACGGGAAATCGCAATGGTTCTAAATCGGAACAGGTGTCATCAGGCAGAGGCGGCGGTTCGGAGCATAAGGCTCAATCGGCGCGCCCCTCGTCGGGCAGTCCCACATCGTCACGTCCTTCGTCGGCCCGTCCCTCAGGCAATAATGGCAACCGTCCTGCCAATAACGGTAACGCCGGTGTGGCAAATCGTCCCGGCAATAATGGGAACCACAATAACAAGCCCGTTATAGGCAATCGTCCCGGCAATAGTGGGAACCACAATAACAAGCCCGTTGTAGGCAATCGCCCGGGCAACCACGCCCCCGGCATTGCTAACCGCCCCGTGACAGGAGTGCGTCCGGGCAACACCGTGCGTCCGCCTCATAATAATGCTGTGCCTCCGCGCCCCAGCTATCGTCCGCCCTACGTTCAGCGGCCTCCGGTTCATGTCCATCGCCCCGCTCCGCGTCCGTGGGTGCGACCAGTTCCTCCGGTAGCTTGGCGTCCTCGTCCCGGCGCTCCCGTGATTTCGGCGATATTCGGGCTCAATTTCGGCACCGCGCTGAATGTTTCGCTCAGTTTCCTCGCCGGCAATGGCTACACTGTGTCGGGCTACGGGAATAATGCCGTGTATCTCAGCGATGTGAACCAGTATAACTACTACTGGCCTGAGGCTACGATGTATTATGGCAACAATGGTCTTGAACGCACCGAGTTCTTTTACTCGACCTCCTATCCCGACACGATGCGCTACAACAGCTTGTACAACAATCTGACATCGATCTACGGCTCTCCCGTTAATGTGAGCAACGTGTCATCATCGCTTTCGGCGACATGGTTTGCCCCCAACAAGGGCTATATCACGTTGCAGTACGTGCCTCAATACTCGTCAGGGCAATTGCGCTTCTTCACCACGATAACCACGGGATTATAGGCGGCGCGAGCTAAGAAAAATTTTATCGGCAAGAGCGGGGTCGGCATTCGGAATTTTCGGAATGCCGGTCCCCTCGTCGCTTTCAAGGAGCAATCTGTCCGAGGGGATGAGTGCGGCGGTTTCGGGATTGTGCTTCTCCCCCAGAGATAGGAAAAAACCGTGTCTGAGCAGCTCCTTTGCGAGCTCGGGCTTGCCTCGGAATCCGTGTATAATCCAAGGCTGCGCAGGCAATAGTTCCTTTTTCAGCGATATTATTTCAGGAAACGCCTTCACGACGTGGAGAATGAGTGGGAGCGAGCGCGATTCTGAAACGTCGATCCATTTCAGCAGTTCCCGCATCTGAATGTCGATTGCCGGACCTTTCAGCTTGTCGATACCGGTTTCGCCCACGGCTACTATGCGCGACGATTCCGGCAGCTGTTCGAGCTTGCGCGGCGAGCCGGCATCCCAGGGGTGGGTTCCCGCCGAATAGTAAAACGCCTCGTTGAAAGGCATCCCGGGCTTCCAGTTGATGACAGCCATGGGGCGCTCGGGGTCGTGGGTGTGGGAATCGATTATTTTCATGGCACGGGGTCGTAGCCGCTGCCTCCCCAGGGATGGCAACGCATGATTCGTTTAAGCGCGAGCCAGCCACCCTTTATGGCTCCATGCTTAGTCAGCGCTTCGACGGCATATTGGCTGCAGGTGGGGGTGTAGCGGCAAGCGGGGGGCAGATGGGGTGATATAGCGCCTTGATAGAACTTCACCGCCAGGATAAGGAGTTTAGACGGTATCTGTGACAGCTTCATCGCCCGGGGTGTAGTGGAGTTGGAGTTTTGACAGCAGTTTTTTCATCGCCGTTTCGATGCGGCTGTAGGGTTCAAGGCGCGACGACACGTAGATAAATGCGATGTCCACGGGCTTGTCGGCAAGCGCCGGCGCCGCCGGGCGGTTCAGGCGGTATGCCTCGCGGATGCGTCGGCGCATTGCGACGCGGTCCACTGCGTGGCGCAGTTTCTTTTTGGGGACCGAGATCATGAATTGCGCCGCGGCTCCTCTCGCTCCGTTTTCGCGCCACACCATTCTGATGGGATAGGCGAGAAATGCACACGCCTCTTCGCGTGAAGCGAAGAGGCGGTCTATTGCGGTTATCGAACAGAGCTTTTCCCTTTTGTAGAGACGAAGCGTATTCATTGTCAACGGTTAATTGTTTTTAGCATCCTCCTTGAGGAACATGTCAAGCGCTGCGGTCATCGACGGAGCGGCAACTGTCGGAGCTTCCATGTCGAGGCGCAGCCCGGCGTCGCGCACGGCTTTGGCGGTGGTCGCGCCGAAGCAGCCGATGCGGATATCTTCCTGATGGAAGTCGGGGAAGTTTTTCAGCAGTGAGTCGATTCCCGACGGGCTGAAGAAGAGCAGCATGTCGTAGTCGAATGCTTCATCGGGGCCGAAATCGTTGCTGACGGTGCGATACATCACCGCGCGGGTGTATTTGATTCCGTTTCGGTCGAGCACGTTGGCGTCGTCCTTGTGAACGTCGCTCACCACATAGAGATAGTTCTCTTTGTTGTGCTTCTGAAGATAGGGTAGCAGGTCATCGAGCTTTCCGGTGTTCACATAGAAAATCTTACGCTTGCGATATACGATATATTTTTGCAGGTAGTTGGCGATTGATTCCGTGGTGCAAAAATATTTCATCGTGTCGGGCACCGAATAGCGCATCTCCTCACACAAGCGGAAGAAATGGTCCACGGCAGTGCGGGCGGTGAAAATCACTGCGGTAAACTCCGAGATGTTTATGCGAGACTGCCGGAACTCCTTTGCGCTTAATCCCTCCACTTTTATAAACGGACGGAAATTAATCTCAACTCCGTATTTTTCCGCTATTTCGTAGTAGGGCGATTTGTCGGATGTAGGCTTTGGCTGTGAAACCAGAACTTTTTTTACTTTCACTCTAACTATGTTTTATTGTGTAGGTTAGCAAATAATGTTACGGTTTGGCGGGAATAGCGCTACAGGCAATTATCTGCGGTGTAATTCCCACGGTGCAAAGTTACAAAATAAAAATAGAGTAATGATGAAATTCCGTTATAAAAAATCTAAAACCAACACTATAGGGCGCTCGTTCGGGTGTCGTGCATTGATAGCGATGGAGCCTTTTCATTCGCCCGACGGCGAGATTTTCAGCTCTACCGGCTCGGAGTCTCTGACAAATATGAGCCTTTCGGCGAGCACTCGCTGCGACAGGCGGTCAATAAGGGCTATGTTCACCACGCCGGGATGAAGGTCGGAGGCTGAGACGCTTATAGGCGATTGGTCGGCAAGGTCTTTCACTATCAGATTTCCGGCNCCATACAGCGCCAGCGCCGTGCGGCTGNNGTCNAANCCCGGGGTGGAGTANGGCTGTATCAGCACCGAGCCTTTGTGCTGGGTCNCTGACAGCGCCACCCCCTCGGCTTGCGCTTTCGNGAGCTTCGTGCGGCATGAGAGTCCGTCGGCGCTGAATGCTTCAAGCTACAGCTCTTCGTCAGGGTCGGCGTTCACTGAAATGTAGCCCATGCCGAGATGCCGCGACGCGCTTTCGGTGAGCACGTCGCCGTCGGCGTTGACCAGTCTCACCTCCACGTCAACTCCCAGTCCGTCGTCGCCTATCGCTTTGTAGGCAACTCGCTGCGGGTGGCGCGCGATGAGGTTGCCCCCTTCGGGCATCACGTCGAGCGCGATTGAGTTTATTATTCTCGGCTCTTGGCTGACGATGGCTGAGTCGGTGGTGTTCACGACTTTAATACGCTTTTTGAAAAACATGTCTTCGTCGAAATTCTGCATCCAGCGGGTGTAAGCCGCCAGGGTGTAGGAGCCGCTTTTCAAGCGCGATGACAGCGGCAAGGCGTTGGCAAATACTCCGTCGCTGTCGGCTTTTATCTTTATGCGGCTTACGAGGGTGTCGGCGGCGTTGTCGAGCAGTTCGAGATAGACGAATTTCGACAAGTCGCTAAGCCTGTTGGTGGCGGCATCGGCTATATAGGCGCGAAACCACACGGTGTCGCCCGCAGCGTAGTGCGACCTGTCGGTATGGACGTAGATTTTTTCCTGTGGAGCTTCGGTATAGCGGTTCAGGATTCGCGAGGCTATGCTGTCGGCAGTCAGCGGCTCCTGCGCTGCGGCGCTCATCGCCCACAACGCTGCGGTAATCGCACTTACTATTTTCAGTATGGTTTTAATTTTCATGGCAGTTGGATTCTTTTTGTTACATCAATGATTTTTCCATCGGGGGCGATTCCTTGGATTGTGATATTGACGAGTTGTCCCGGTTTNGTCCCCTNTAACTTTATGGNNGTGNCNCCGTTGGGGNTTAGTTNCNGTTTGGGGTTCCAGTNGAGGNTGGCTCGNTAAGGTNGAGGGNCGTCGTCNGGANCGGTATATTTAGGAACGTAGAATTCCACCGGGGGCTGATAGCCGAGCGGAGTGATGTTTTCCATCGATATCAGGGGCGTTCTTCCCCCTTCGTTGCCATATTTTGTGGTGATGAGTATGACGCCGGTGAAAAGGGCTTCCATGGTGTAAGTTGCGACGCGAGGGTCGCCCGGACGGAAATACTCGATGGAGTTGACATTCTGAGGGTTGAGGGTGAACATTTCCTGTTGGTCGCTGAGAAAACCGTCGATAAAAACAGCCGTCGCTACAAAACCGCCATTAAAATATTCTCCGGCGATCGGTTCGGGCGTACCTGTGCTTTGGGAAAGCATTACTTTTACTGTTAAGCTGCGAAGCATAGATTCCATGGTGGGGAAGTGGCTTATTTTCTCGTCGCCGCTTTGATAGCCTCTAAAAGGCTCGAAGTTGCCGCGGTTGCTCCATTTCTTGGGCTTGCGCGCTGTTACGGTCACCTCGTTGAGCTCCTGTACATCAAGCAGCGATGGCACCTTGAGGATTTTTCGTGCCGAATCGGCGAACGATTGCTCCGCGCTGTCGTTGCCGGCGTAGGGGATGCGGGGCTCGGCGAGCGTTGCTACTTTAGGCATCACCGGCTTGTCGACATGGAGCGTTACGTTGGTTGCCTCCCNGTTTTTGTTCAGTGCCTCAANCGTGAAGGTGGTGCCAGCGGTGAAGTCGAGCCCCGAAATCACAAACCGGCTGCTGTCGCCGAGGGGGAAGTAGTTAATCTCCAGTGTCCTGGGAGAAAACAGTGCGATCTGCTTCCCTTTGGGGCGTCGGAACAGTCCTTCGATTCTTCCGCTGATGGATTGCGACTGCTCGACCGGAAATTGGAATTGCGGGGCTGAGCCGCCGATTATGTCTGCGCACTCGTATCTTCGCCATCCTTGAGTCATCATCAGCAGGTCAAGATGGCTCTCGGTTTTCGCATCGGCGTTTTCAAAGTATTGACCGGGATCTTCGATATAGCCTTTCAGTTCGGAGTTGAGTAAAATCTCGCTCCCTATTGTTGCCGCATTATTGACGGGCAATAGCGCGTCGGTTGCCGAAAGCGAGACGATAACTGAGTCGGCAATGACGTTGCCGGGCACGGATATGACAACGCTTCCGCTCCCGCCGTTGTTGATGGTGGCGGCAGGCATGATTGTTGAAAGATTGCAGAGCAACACGATTGCTATTGTAATACAGTTTTTCATTGGAAAAGAACACTATGTGGGCTTTGTATGCGGATTGAGTTACGAGAATATAAATATAAATTTCATGGTAGTTGGATTTTTTTTGTTACATCAATGATTTTTCCATCGGGGGCGATTCCTTGGATTGTGATATTGACGAGTTGTCCCGGTTTTGTCCCCTTTAACTTTATGGGTGTGGCACCGTTGGGGTTTAGTTGCAGTTTGGGGTTCCAGTAGAGGGTGGCTCGGTAAGGTGGAGGGACGTCGTCAGGACCGGTATATTTAGGAACGTAGAATTCCACCGGGGGCTGATAGCCGAGCGGAGTGATGTTTTCCATCGACAGCAGGGGCGTTCTTCCGCCCTCGTTGCCATATTTTGTGGTGATGAGTATGACGCCGGTGGAAAGTGCATCAAGGGTGTAAGTTGCGATGCGGGCGTCGCCGGGGCGGAAATACTCGATGGAGTTGACATTCTGAGGATTGAGGGTAAACATTTCCCGCTGTTCGCTGCGAAAACCGTCGATAAAGACAGGAGTCTCTATAAAATCTTCGTTAACATGTTCTCCTATGATGGGTTCGGGTACTGCGGTGTCATCCTGGTTAGTTTTTATTTTGACGGTCAAGCTTCGGAGCATAGATTCCATGGTGGGGAAGTGCCCTATTCTCTCGTCACCGCTTTGGTAGCCGCTAAATGGCTCGAAGTTGCCGCGGTTGCTCCATTTCTTGGGCTTGCGTGCCGTTACGGTCACCTCGTCAAGTTCCTGTACATCAAGCAGCGAGGGAGCCTTGAGGGTTTTACGTGCCGACTCAGCTAACGACCGCTCTGCGCNGTNGTTGTATGCGATGCCGGGCTCTGGCAGCGTTGCAACTTTCGGCATCACCGGCTCGTCGACATGGAGCGTTACGTTGGTTGCCTCCCCGTTTTTGTTAAGTGCCTCAAGCGTGAAAGGGGTGCCGGCGGTGAAGTCGAGCCCTGAAATCACAAACCGGCTGCTGTCGCCAAGCTGGAAGCGGGTCATCTCCATGGTTTTGGGCGAAAACAGCGCTATCTGCATCCCTTTGGGGCGGCGTTTGAATAGCCCCACGACGCTGCCGCTGATGGATTGCGACCGCTCGACGGGAAATTGGAATTGCGGGGCTGAGCCGTCGATTATGTCGGCACACTCGTATCTTCGCCATCCCTGGGTCATCATCAGCAGGTCAAGATGGCTGTCGGTTTTCGCGTCGGCGTTTTCAAAGTAGTGGCAGGGATCTTCGATATAGCCTTTCAGTTCTGAGTTGAGCAAAATCTCGCTCCCTATTGTTGCCGCATTATTGGCGGGCAATAGCGCGTCGGTTGCCGAAAGCGAAACAATAGCTGAGTCAGCAATCGCATTGTCGGGCACGGATATGACAACGCTTCCGCTCCCGCCGTTGTTGATGGTGGCGGCAGACAAAGCCGTTGAAAGATTGCAGAGCAACAAGATTGCTATTGTAATACAGTTTTTCATGCTATGATCGATTTCATAGGGGTGAACCGCCATTACTCCGCACTGTGCCCCAATTGTTAGAAAACGATATTGCGGTAGAGCAAAAAGATGGCGTGATAGACAATGATCAGTGGAACAATCTCCACGCTGCAAAGATATAAAATAAAATATAATAGAGATGAAAAACCGTGATAAAAAATTCTGAACCCTTTGGAAAAGAACACTATGCGCGCCAGGATGTAGAGCACGATGCCCACCGGAACAAGATAGGGCGTGGTCGACGGATAGAAGAGCACGGCGAGAGCGGGGAGCACAAGGGTCCACCCCAGCAAAACCTGCGAGGCGTTGTAGCCGCGAATCCACAGTCGCGCGTCGTCCTTGTCGGCAAACACGTAGCCGATGAGACTGTAGGCGGCGAGCTGGCACAGGTAGTAGACAAGCCCCACCCCGATAAGGATCGCTATCGCCATCGGGGCGATCGAGTTTGAAATATCCATCCCGGCGGCGCGAAGGAGCGGCAGCAGGAGCAGCGCCTGGCACATGCACAGCTGTAGGATAAACACGCCCATGACGCGGGTTTCGTTGACGGTGCGTTCGTCGAATAGGTTCGATCGCTTGCGGCGGCTCACGAGGTCGCCGGTGAATGTCGAGAGGAAGCGCGGGCACTCCCTTAGGTTGAAGATCACGATGAGGATCATTGCCATTATGATGCACAGCACGATCGAATTGGACCCGAGCAGGTCGGGGCGCAATTCGGCGGGCATGCCTCGCGTGAAGGCTTCAAACGAGTCGCTGAAACCTTGAAGCTCTATTTCATTTGGAGCGTCGGCGGGATGGCAATGGGATGGTAGCCCGTGGATCATGGAATCAATATTTCTCCAGAATGGTTATGTCCTGATGTTCAAGAGCCAGCTTGAGAGCTTCGGCGGGGGTTGTTGCAACGCTCCACAGCCCTCTGCCCCGCATGAAATGCAGGTCGCAGGCGTGTTGCAGATGCCCAAGCAGCCCGTCATAGAACCCGTCGACATTGGCTATCACCACGCTGCCGTCATAAAGCCCGAGCTGTCGCCAGGTTATGATTTCAAACAGCTCGTCCATGGTGCCTACTCCTCCGGGCAGCGCGATCGCTCCTGCCGCCAAGCCGGCTATCGTCATTTTGCGCTCGTGCATGGTTTCGGTGACGACGCGCTTTGACAGGGCTTTGTGGTCCCAGCCCTTTTCGACCATGAAGCCCGGCAGGACTCCTATCACTTCCCCGCCGGCGGCAAGCGCTCCCTCGGTCGAGGCGCCCATGAGTCCGGCGCGACCACCGCCGTTGATGAGCGGCAAGCCGGCTTTGGCGATAAGCCCGCCAAGTTCGCGGGCGAAGTCGAAGTAGACTTGGTCGATTCCCGGCGCCGAGGCGCAGTAGACTGCTATTCCTTTCTTTTCCATTGACTGTTACTGTACTTCCATCAGCCGGGCGAGATACTTGCCGATGATGTCAAATTCAAGATTTACACGCGAGCCCTCTTTTATACGGCAGAAGTTGGTGTGCTCGAAAGTGTAGGGGATTATTGCCACGCGGAACGAATCGACTGTGGAGTCACACACCGTGAGGCTCACTCCGTTGACTGTCACCGAGCCCTTTTCAACGGTGACGTAGCCGCGTTTCGCCATCTCCTTGTCGACATTGTAGCGGAAGCGGAAATAAGTGCTGCCGTCAACTTCCTTCACTTCGTCACACAGGGCGGTGCAGTCGACATGCCCTTGAACGATGTGGCCGTCGAGCCGTCCGTTCATCACCATGCTGCGCTCCACGTTGACGATGTCGCCCTCCTTGAGATCGCCGAGGTTGCTGCGGTCAAGAGTCTCCTGAATCGCAGTCACCGTGTAGGTGTTGTCGCCGGGAAGCGCCACAACCGTCAGGCAAACGCCATTGTGGGAAACCGACTGGTCTATTTTCAATTCATCGACAAACGAGCATGTCAATGTGAGATGGACATTGCCGCCGTCCCTCTTCACGGCTACGACTTTTGCCGCCTCTTCAACTATTCCGGAAAACATAATTGTCAAATTTTTTATTTTAACTACAAAAATACGATAAAAAAACGATATTAGGAAAAAGCGTGGGGCTGAGGCGGGGCAAAGACGAGATTTAAGTATATTTAACAAATGGACGGCGGCAATATCGTGGTTCAAAGAGTAACTTTACAGCTAAAACAATAGCTAATGGCACAAGTAGGAGATATAGTGCGCTATCTTAACGCCGTGGGCGGAGGGCGCGTCACAAGAATTGNCGGCNACGTGGCTTATGNNGACGAGGACGGTTTTGAAACGCNGGTCCNGTTNAAGGAGTGTGTGGTGGTGACTCCCGNCGCCCCTGCATCGAAATCGTCGCCCAAGTACGTGGCTCCCAAGCCGGCAGCCGCTGCCTCGCAGCCCGCCCCGAAAGAGCAGCCCGCGCCTGTCGAGGAGTCGCCCGAAGGCGAGCTGCTCAATATCGTGCTCGCCTATGAGCCGGTCGAGATAAAACATCTCACCACGACCGAATATGACGCCTATCTCGTCAACGACTCCAACTATGCCCTTTATCTCACTTATCTCACCCGCGCCGACGGCGAGGGGTGGGTGACACGTTTTGCCGGAATGATCGAGCCGGGCTATCAGGAGCATCTTGAGCACGTGACGCGCGACATGGTGAGCCGCATCGACCGCATCGCCGTGCAATATGTGGCATTCAAGCCGCAAGGCGAGTTTAAGCTGAAATCGCCTGTGGCGGTAGAATATGCTGTCGATAACACGAAGTTTTTCAAGCTGCACTGTTTCCGTGGAAACGTCTATTTCGACACTCCCGTGCTTGCCTTTGACATTGTGAAAAATGACGTGCCCCAGCGTCCTGTTGTGATCGACAGCTCCCGCCTTGAGGAGGGGCTTAAGAAGAAAAAGGCTGCCGATGTAGCCGCTTCAGCCCATAGAGCGACGAAAGCGAAGACACAGCAGTGCCACCCAGACGTGATTGAGGTGGACCTCCATATCGACGAACTTATCGACACCACGGCGGGAATGTCCAATTCCGACATTCTTGCGGTGCAGTTGAGGGAATTTAACCGGGTGATGAATGAAAATGTGCGTCATCCCGGGCGTAAGATCGTGTTCATCCACGGCAAGGGAGAGGGCGTGTTGCGCAACGCGCTTCTGAAGGAGTTGAAACACAAGTTTAAAACGTGCGATGCCCAGGACGCTTCGTTTCGCGAATATGGGTTTGGCGCCACACAAGTGACTATAAGATGATTTTCTTTTTTTCAGGAACCGGAAATTCTCGATATTTGGCTCAGCAGCTTGGAAAAAGGCTGGGCGATGAGGTGCGTGAGATGACTTTCTTCAACCGTCCCTGGGGCGAAGTCGTGCAGGACTCGAGGGTGATATGGGTATTTCCCGTTCACTCGTGGGGGATGCCGAAATTTGTGCTCGATTTTATCAACGCCGTGAAAGTCGAGCCGGGCGCGAAGCATTTCATGGTGTGCAGTTGCGGCGATGACATCGGGCTCACCCACGTACAATGGCGCGCGCTGATGAAGTCGCGCGGATGGACCCCGGTCGCCGCTTATTCGGTGATCATGCCCAATACCTACGTGCTGCTCCCCGGCTTTAACGTCGACGCGCCCGAAGTGGCGGAGCGCAAACTTAAAGCGGCGGCATCGCGCATTCTTGATATTGCCACCCGCATTCATCTGAATTGGGAGGGCGACGATGTGAAGCCCGGATTCATGCCGTCGTTGAAGTCGCGTGTTTTCTATCCGTTCTTTGAAAAATTCATGCAGTCGTTAAAGTCGCGTGTTTTCCAATAAAAATATGAATTTTTTGTAAAAACAAAATTTTTTTTGAAAAAACACTTGACAAATGAAAAATAATGTTGTAT
>WFMA01000024.1 GCA_009177195.1 Bacteroidales bacterium
CGGTGGAGTGTGGGTCAATCCAGCTTATTCTTCCGATGTCTCTTTAAGGTCAAGTATGGATTGCGCTATATAACCATGGTCTTGCTCGTTTCTTTTCACATATTCCTAGTTGGTTCTAACATTTTCAAGGCAACTTTTAATATCCTCCAATACCCACCTTGCTCCGGCTTCAAATGCCTCTGTTAGAGTTGTTGTGAGAGGTCTATCAATCTGCCTTTCTGCTTCATGTTCTATGTCTATCATGTTCAACTCAATTTAGCGGGGTAAACATCCATTATCGGGGTTTCGGCGAGGGACACAATCTCGTAGTCTGCCATTGTGCCTTTCATTCCGTCAAGGAAGTTATCGTAAGCCTCCTTGAAGTCGGACGCTCCGACAAGTATCTGCGAAATAGTGCGCTTCTCCTGGGCGGTTCGCTCATCAATCGTGATGAATCCGACTTTGGCAAGGTAGTATCGCTCCGCGCCGAGATNGAAGATTTNGGCGATAGGGGTTNTCTTGACTGACGTAGCGAGGAAATCGCCGCTGATAAAGGATTGCATTTCCTNAGNTACACGTGCTTCTGCGTCTGTGCATGAAAGCGCGTCTGCGATATATTTNTCACTGACTCGTTTGACCGAGCCGTTTTCTTGCATTTTGTCGTACTTGATTACGACTTGATAATAAGTTGCCATATTGATTTTGTTTGGGTTGTTAAATTTTCGTTGCTTTGTCGAGGGCTTGGGCGAAGTCGGTTGCTATATTCAAGCGCTGGCGGAAGCGGTCGATGGTTTTGCGTTCGGGGTGCTTGGCTGCGTCACGCTTGATGTAGTGGTCGAGCTGCGCCCGCTCGGTCTTGACTTGCTGCTTGGCTATGTTTCGTAGCCATTGCAGGTGGGAGCGGGTGAGCGTGACGGTAAAGCGGTCGGACGGGAGGGGACGAGCGTCTACGCGCTGCGCATACTCCGCAAGGGCGTTGATTGATACTTTGCTCATACGGGGTGTCCTGTGTCTTCGTGTTCGTCGGCGGGTGTCTCAGGCTTGTCGGCGGTTGCCGAGCCTTCATGGGAGGGGTTCTGCTCTATGACCGTGACGCTTATTTCAACGGGCTCGTCAAGCGCCAGGGCTATTTTCTTTGCGGCTCGATAGTTGAGCCATGCGATAAAGTAGGCGAACAGGGCAAAGAGGATGCTAATAGCCGACAGCCACCATGCTGGCAGGAAAGGCGCTATGACCAAGTCGAGGGTGCCAAGGGCGATCATCACTGTCATAAATGCGATTTCTTTTACTAATTGTTGTGTCATATCGTTTTGTTTTTTTAGTGTTATCTTTCGTCGCCGGAACCGTGGAGGGTTCCGCGCTCGATGCGTGAGTTGATTTTGTCGATGTTGAGCCGGGCGATGTCGGAGAGGGTGAATCCGAGGACATGGGCGATATTGGCGGCGTACCACAGCGTGTCGCCAAGTTCGGCGGCGAGGGCTCGGGTGTCGGGCTGGTAGAAGCGCCCTTGCTTGTCGCGGATGACTTTCTTGACTTTGTCGGCGAGTTCTCCGGCTTCGCCGCAGAGGGCGAGAACGAGATAGGAGATGTCGTTGTCGTGGGGATAGATGGCTGTTTTGCGGGCGAGCTGCTGGTAGTCGTCGAGGGTCATGGCGCCGGAAGAGGGCGAAGCGACGTAGGCGACTTGATAGGGGTTGTCATTTTTCGTCATACCATTTGAATTTTTCGGTGTTGAGGTAATGGGTGAGGTCGATTGGCGGCTGGGCGGGGGCTTGTCCGAATGACTGCATGAATTTCACGGAGCTGCGGACGGCGCGGCGTATCGCCCTTTCTTCGGCGGGGGTGAAGAGGAAAAGCCGGGTGTCGAGCGGGGAGCTTTTTGGGGACTTTCGGGAAGTGGCGGTGGTCATTTTTGGAGTTTTTGGTTATGTTGTTGGAGGAACAGGAGATAGGCGAAGTCGTTGCGGCGGCGCTCGGCGGCATCGGGGTTGCGCAGCTGGGCGGCTTCGAGGAGCCGCACGGTGGAAAGGGTTTCGATAGCGTCGGGGTCGGCGTAGAGGGCGAGGTCCCACAGGCGGGCTACGTAGGCTTCCCATGACATCGCCCCCTGGGAGGGCTCAATTCCGAACTGGTCCCGGTCGGCTTCCCGGTCGGAGAGTCGCATGGATTCTTCGGTCCGCTCGGTGTCGTATTCTCGGAGCCAGCCGATGATGATGTTGCCGTCGAGGCGGTCGAAGAGGCGTTCGCGGGTCATGGCTCGCCGGAAGCAGTATTTTATTTCTTCGAGCTTGAGGTGCCAAAATGATTCGAGGATAAGGTCGACGGTGAGGGCGATCTGGGTGTCGGTCATGTTCTTGCCGACGTTGAAGAAGTCGCATACTTCGCAAACGGCTATGTAGAGGAGGGCTCGGGCTTCGGTTTCGGAGGCGGAGTTTTTGATTTTAGCGAGGGTGGGGGTCGGAGCTGACACCATTGTAGAGATTGAGGAGGTTTTCAGACTCTGATACAATTTCGCAAGCGAGGGATAGACCTCGGTCACGTTGCGCCTTGCGAGCGGCTGGGGTGTCGGGGGCTGGGGGTAGAGCGAGTTGATTGTAGAATTGGTTTCCATGTTTTTCTTTCCATCTTACTTCCCACGTCTGACAAGCGGCTCGCCAGTCTTTCATCGGCTCTTTGCCAACTTTCCAATTTTTGCTTTTGTAGAACGGAACGAATTGAGCCGGGTTGAAGTGGTAGCCTTTTTCGCTGACATAGGCAGCTACTTCTTCGTCGGTGGGAGGGGTGAATTTTGCGGGTTTTTGTTTGTCGTTCTGCTTGTCGCTTGTTTGTCGCCGTGCTTGTCGCTTGGTGGCTGCAAGCGGCTGATAATCAAATGTAATGTTTGTCGTTTTGTTTGTCGCTTGTTTGTCGGTCTGCTTGTCGCTTGTGATTATCTGCATGAATGTGCGGTAGCGGCGGGGGGACATGTCGAAAAGCAGCTTCGCATCGCCTGAGCTGAACTTCACGGAGCCGTCTTCGTTAATCTTTTTTGCGAGATAGACGGCGGCTTTGAGGAAGTCGGGCTGGTCGGTGATGGCTGGTTCAAGCCAGGAGCGGGGCAGCATTATGTAGTCGGTCATAGGTAGTCGAAGATTGTGTATTGCTTTGCGGTAGGTTTGGGTGTTGATTCTATCTGGATTATGCGGTCAAGTTCGGCTATTGCTTTTGTCGCGCCTTTGTCTCGACTGAAACACTTCTTGATGTATTCAGCACACGCAACTATTGCCTCTGATTTAGAGAGGTAAAAGTTACGACCTACAAGAGAACAACCGCCTCCTCCGCCGCTTGTCTTGCAATTCCAATCGTAGCCATAAACCCAGCCTTTGGGCGTTTCGGAAATGCTTATTTCAAAATAATAGCTATCCCATTTGCCGAACTCATAGGATTTGTCGGGATTGACGCACACTCCGTAGTCGTTGTACTCGTAGCCGTTGAAGGAAGTGGAAATATTATTCATCGCTGTTTTGATTTAAACTGGTATGCCGCTCCTTTTTGAAGGTTAGGCGAATAAAATCCTTTTGCCGGGTAAGTGCCGTTGCGTAAATGGCTCTCTTTCGCTTTTTGCGCGGTGACCGCCTGAGTCTCTTTCATGAATTGGGCTGTTTTTTCCACTCCGAGCTTACGGGCTATGCGGACGCATGAACGAAAGCTAATGCCAAGCATGCTCGCGCAGATTTCCGTGCGTACGTGGGGATAATTGCATTTCAGCCAATATAAATCGCTTTGACTGAGGTTGATTTTGTTGGGCGCTTCTTTTCGGGGCAATCCGAGTTTATGCGCCATAACGTAAATCGATCGTGGCGAACGGTTCAATTCTTTTGACATCGTTTGGGCTGTCATGGTCGAACACCATGCCTTGCGGAGATATTCGATTTCATGCTCGGTCCATCGTCGCAATCTGTCAGGCTGGGAGGTGGTTGTTTTCATTGTCGTGGTGATTTATGCCGAACATGGGGATGCCGTTGACGTTGCGGTGGTGTTCGATGATTCCGCGCCGGTAGAGGGTGCGGAGGGAACTGAGCACGGCGGGCTCGAATCCTTCGGGGAGCTCGGGACGGAGGAAGTTGTGGACCTCGGGGAGCAGAGCGTAGTCGGGATGTCGGGCGGTGTCGCATTTTATAGACTGGATTTCCTCGACGGCTTCGAGGACGAGGGTGTCGATGTCGGCGGGTTGCATAGGGGAGGGGTGTCAGTCGGGGTTGAACTCAAATTCTATTTCGGAGAGGGATTGGTAGAGTGACTGCGCGAAGCGGCACAGCATGGGGTCGGAGAGCGGCAGCGGAAAGTCGCCGATGAAAACGCCTATGAGCTCGAAGAGGGCGAGGGCTTCGTCGGGGATGACGGAGTGGGCGCTTTTGGCTCCGCTGATGTCGTCGAGGAGCTTGTCGGCATCGGCGGCGTACATCTTTATGGCTTTCACGACGGCGATTGCCTGATAGGCGGCGAGGAGGAGGTAGAGATAACGGGGGTCGAGGTCGGGCTGGATGGAGCGGATGCGGTCGGTGAGCGTGGAGTTGAACCAGCGCAGGACATCGGCGTTGCCGTCGAGGAACGCTTGGGCGTGGCGGGCTTCCTGCCGCAGATGGTCAGGAGGGAGGAAACGCTGGCGGAAGGAGTCATAGCGGCGCCGGAGGTCGCGCAGGAGTCGGCACGGCTTTTTGAGCTTGTCGACGCGCATCTGGGCGGCGATGTCGCACACGGTGTCGGCGTAGTCCCAGGCGATGCAGAGGGCGACGTAGGGGATGTAGGCGCATCGCAGGGCGGTTGATTCGTCGGTGTTCATTGGAGTTTGCGTTTGAGTTTGTCGGCGAGCCGCTTTATCTGGACGGCGCGCCATTGGTGTTTGGGCTTTGGCATCGCTTTGTAGAGCAGGGCTGCGTCGTCGAGGTAGGCGATTGCTTTTTGGAGATCGGTTTTTGTGATTTCCATTGGTGGGGAGGGTTTAAATGTTGCCGGTCATGGCTTCTTCGAGGTGGTAGAGCCTGACGGCGATTTCTTTGAGCTCTCGGCGGGCTTGGGGGGTGTCGGCTTGGTCGATGAGGGCGAAAGCTATGTCGGAGTCGGTCCAGTGGAGTTTCCGCGCCCGCTCGATGAGCCGGCGGTCGTTTTCGGTCATAAGGGGGGATGAAATTAAAAGCCGCCCATATCCTCACGGACGGGGGCGGGTTGCACAGTCGTATTAATTGTACCAGTCAGATCATGTCGGGTAGTGGCATCCTCTTGAGGAAACCGAGCAGTCCTCTGCTTTCAACCCAATCCATAAACATGTTGAGCAGGGCGAGGTTGTCGGCTTCCATCTCGGGATAGCGGTAGCAAGTNATGGGGGGCGTGTGGCGTTTNAGCTCCAGCCCTCGCACATCGTAACCNTGTTTATCTTTCTTGTAACNCTCAAATGTGAAAANGTCAAANTGAAACACATCGGCATTGAATATGTCAAGGTAATAACGCCATTGGCAAGAGTCGATATAGTCCTTGTCGCTTGGAGCGGAATATTTAGTCTTGATGTCGTGAGGCTCTATGCCGTCAATCAAGTCGGCACATCCGGTTACAATCGCGCGTCCGTAATCTTTGTAGTGGCGTATTTCGTGGAACGCTCCGGGGTGTTCGTTGCGGTAGTCAAGGGCTATTTGACATTGGTTATAGTCGAGCACGACGGAATGACCTTCAATGTCGAACTCATATCCATTGTCGATCTTTTTGCAGCAAGAGGGGTCGCCAACTTCGACTACCTTGTGAAACGCCGTGCCTATGCGCGTATAGGTATTCCCGGTAAATTCACCAGAGAGAGTATCTATGACCGATTGCTCGGTATCATAGCTACTCGCCTCGGTGATATACCTGCGGAATTTTTCTAATTGTGTGACCCTTACAAGAGGCTTACTCTGCCGGGGCATCTTTCACGAATTTTTTTGCTTTAGCGTCGAAGCTGAATCCTTTTGCCAGCAAGGAATCTTTCAGTTCAGCAAAGAAGGGGGCTTTCATTGCAGAGGGCAATGCTTGGCATTCAGCCATTATCGCTTCGACATCTTCCGGGGTTTCAACCTCGGCTACCTTTGCGCGAAGCCCCTCTAACTGCTCTTTTGCTTTTCTCTGAGCCTCGGACTTGGATTGGATTGCGGATTTGACTTCTTTGATGATGTCAGCCATGCAGGTGTCGAACTCTTTTGAGGGAGCGTTGGGGATGGCGATTGTGCCAAGTTGAGCCACATTCTTGCCGACATAATTGTCAAGCGGCTCGAAAGTGATAACTCGTTGCTTGTTCTGTATTCCTATATAGCCCACCTGATCAGCTATGCGGATAAGCAAATCTTTGCTTTGCCCGGTGCAGTCGGGAGCGTGTTTGATCACGTCTCCTTCCTGCGTTTCCTTGTCGTGGCAGATGAAGATGATGTCGCTGCCGTTGGAGCGGAGGAAGTTGACAAACTGCTTGAAGTCGTCAGCCATTTGCCCGAAGCGTTTCAAACTGTTTGTTTTTAGCTTGTAGTTTTGCTCGCAAACGTAGGCTGCGAGATAATCATCAAGCATAGCCTTTGCGGTGTCCACCACCACGGTCTTGTACTGTTTGATTGTTTCGCGCTCATTGTCTATGTCCTGCCACTTCTGAGCGGTAAGGGTGTCTACACGCTGCACGGCGCGGTCATAGCCTCGGTCGGTGTCTATTACGATTGGTTTCTCTGCTGTGGTAGCAATGCTTGTTTTGCCCGAACCGGGCACTCCGTAGAGTACGATAACCACCGGGCGTTCCGGCGTTACGTCGTTTGCTTTGATTATTGGCATTGTTGTTATGCGTTTTAAAGTTTGTCGGCTAATGTTTGTAATAAGTCTTTGAGGGAGTTTTTGACTGAGGATTTGTCGGCGGATTCGCTTTCGTCCTCGTCGCAGTTCTTGATGCCGTGCTCTTTCTTATATTCCTCCCATTTGGCGCGGACGAGCATTTTGCCGATGGGGTTGTTGGCTGCGGTATCGAGTAGTGAGAAAAGAGTTTTCCAGTCGTTGTCGGATTCCATCATCTCTACGAGAGCTGCGAGAATCGGCAATTGCGCTCCGAAAAGCATTCCTCCAAAGGATTCTTCGCTTGAGGTCACGCAAAGGACCGCGCGTTGCTCTTTGTTTTCGTTCTGCCATTTCTGCATGTCCTCAATCCACTGGGGGGGGGTAGTTGTCTTTGTCTGTTCCATTTTGTTTGTTGCTTAATATTAGTGTTTTGTTTTTGTTATTCCGGGTCGATGTCGGTGATTGCGGGTATTTGTCCTCGGCGCTGCCAGCGGTTGACGCACCGGGCGAGAAGGAGGAAACTTGCCGCTGAGACGGCGGCTGAGATGACTGCTTGCAGACACCACGCAGCGTCGGCGACGGGGCGGGAGGGCTCGCCGAAGATGCGGGCGGCAAAGAGGGCGCCGATGGCGAGCAGGGCGAAGATGGCGTAGTAGCGCCAGTTGAGGATCGCTTTCATATATTGTTGGTGTTAATATGGTGTTCGTAAAAAAGCCCCGGGGCTGCTTGCTCACCGGGGTTCCTAATAAATCAAATGCTAAATTTATGGTATAGGTTTCGCGACCTCTCTTGGTCGCAGGGGTCTGTCGCAGATTGCCCTGATAGCGCAAGCGGAGGGAGTCGAACCCCCANGCGTTGGCGAGCTGCCGATACATCTCAGTGTTATCAGCCTTTCGGCTATCGGCATCCCCTACGGCTCCGAATCGTAGGCTTCGCTTGCTTGAAAGAGCCCCTTTCATTGCGGTATTCACAGGGGACGCGCCCTATACAGGTGACGCGCTCGATGACTTATTCCCGCTTTTTATCCTCCGCAGGAGGGCTACTTGACCAGCGTAGCAGGGGCGACTACATTACTCTATAATCTTGGCAATCACATGACCGCCGTAGTCGTTCTTCGTGAGGTTGACAAATTCCACGACCGTGAAGCTGTCATGCTCGATGTCGATTCCGTGTTGCCGCGCGAAACTGCGCCTACCCATTTCGCACGAGCCTGTCAATCGGTTATGCCAATCGAACAGCTCGGACGCGGGGATTTTGGCGTTTCTGTCGGGATATTGCTCGTTGAACTTTTCAATGCGCTCCTCATCTGACATGTCTTGAAAAGCCTTGCTTTTGGCATCCTCGAACGCTTTGCGCAATGTTTCTCCGTGGGCGAAATATCGACCCTCGACTTTGGCGATAAAGCACTCCTCGGTCGTAAAGTCGTTGCGGAGGATGCGTCCTTTGGCGTATGTGCCATGAACGGAGTCGATAAGAGTTGCAACACCGTCAACAGTGTAAAGGGACTGTCCGCGCCACTCTTTTACGCCATCGCCATAGCCATAGCCATAGCCATAGCCATCGCCATAGCCAGAGCCATAGCCAGAGCCATAGCCATNGCCATCGCCAGAGCCATCGCCAGAGCCATCGCCAGAGCCATCGCCAGAGCTGACGGTCAGAAACTCTTTGATTTTATCTTCTATATTCTCCATTCGCGTGTAGATGTTATAACTTCAACTGCCTTGTCGGAGCAAGGGATAATTTCAATCGCGTCGAGAATCGCAATCTCGGACACGGTGACGGTAAACTTGCAGTCGCTTGGGTTCTTTACTCCCTCTGCCGCAAGCTGAGATAGCGAAGCTGCTCCGCTCCAATACCATAGCCGGCGGCAATCGGTTAGTTTCACTTCACGACCGTTCTTTTCGGCGAGCGTGCCGAAAAACACTCCAGAGGCTTGACCTCTTACGATGACTTTCTTTCCAATCATTTTTTTGTAAGTTAGTTATTAGAGTTAGGTTATTGCTATTGGTGCCCCCGGTGTGACCGAACACACGCTCGACGCTTGGCGGGGGCTGTGCGGATTTCTCCGCAGATTTCACTAACTTTGTGGTGCTAAACATAAAAATCAGTGAAATATGAGTAAATTTGTTAAGTTACCTACCACAACCGCAGGTAAATCAGTGTTGATTAATCTTGACAAGGTATTATT
>WFMA01000126.1 GCA_009177195.1 Bacteroidales bacterium
CGCTGACACGGAAAATGGACTTTCTTGAACAGTCGCTCTATAATCAGATTCTTTCATTTGACGAGCTTCAACAACTCGCCCGCAAAAATAAAGATCGCCTGAGCCATATACCCTCCATCCAGCCCATATCTCGCGAAAGCATGAAGCAAATGGCATCAGGATATGGCTACCGTCTCGACCCTATTTACGGCACAAGCCGATTCCATGCAGGACTTGATTTTGCCGCCGACACGGGCACCAAAGTGTATGCCACCGCCGACGGAGTGGTTAAAGAAGCAGGCTGGGAAAGCGGCTACGGCAATTGCGTTGACATTGATCATGGTTACGGATATATGACCCGATACGCCCATCTTAACAAATTCTATGTAAAGACCGGACAGGAAATAAAGCGCGGAGACTTTATTGGAGAAGTGGGGTCGACAGGGAAATCCACCGGATCCCATCTGCACTATGAAGTGAGATATAATGGCGAACCTCAGAATCCCATCAATTACTATTTCATGGATATAACCCCGGAGGAATATGATGACTTGATTCGTCAGGCAGAAAATGCCGGACACGTAATGGATTGATTATACAAATGAGAGACTCGGACCTTAAAAAATATTACCGCATTCGCGAAGTAGCTGAAATACTTGACGTGCCATTGTCGACACTGAGATACTGGGAACAGGAGTTTCCGTCAATACGTCCTAAACGAGGCTCTAATGGAACCCGCCTATATTCAGCCAATGACATTGAACGGGCGCGGATGATACATTTCCTCCTCAAAGTGAAAGGGCTCAAAATCGACGCCGCAAAGGCTCAAATCAACAATAATCCATCGGGAGTTGCGCGTCAGGCGCAAGCTGTCGAACGGTTGATAAAAATAAGAGACGAGTTACAGGGGATGTTATCGGCTGTAATCCGTCATAGATAAACTAATTTCGCTTTTAGTTTATTTTTCCACTTCGATTTGGCGTATTACCATCACGACCTTGTTATCCTTATCAAGGAATTGAACAGTGTTGTGGCGTGACTTTTTAGCATATTCTACGCTTTCCAATGCGACAAGACAGGCAGTTTCAGCCTTCATGCTCTCAGGGTCACACATCATTCTGGTTGACGCAAGGTTATTGAATTGGATGGAATTTGATTTATCAGGATCGATTATAAGCGCTCCGTTCACAAGATTACATCCGGTATTGCCATGCATTCTCAGTTCCTGCACGTCAAGCACCATTCTCATGTCAGGGTTATCATATTTCTCACCGTCAATCTCCTCGATCTGCCATGTTCCGTTAAGGAAATCCATGTTATGCTTTCTAAGAACCATGATAGTCTGCTTTGCGCTATTCTTCAATTCAAGATAAGACTCATGTCCGCGCTTACTGATAGAATAGCTGACGGTATTCTCCAACGCTTTTCCAATCGCTTGCTCATACATTGCGTCAGGGCAAGCCATCATAGTGCTGACAACTCTTCCAAATGACAGATTGCTGCCTTTAGCTGAGAAAAAACCGTTTATTATATTGCAACCATTCGAACCATATATTCGATGATCGCTAAGACTGAAGTTAATGTAAGGACGTTCTTCACCTGTCACCTTTTTACCGTCGACTGAAGAGATTGTCCACTCACCTTCGAGATCCTCAACCGAATTAGGGACAATATCGCCCGTCTCCTCTCTCGCTTCCTCCTGCTGGGTTTCAGCTTTAGCAACATTAGTCCCTGACTTATTCAAATTCAATATTCCGCAGGATGATAATCCCAACGAAATTGCCGATAGTGCGGCGATTATACCAATCTTATTCATACTTTCAAACTTTTATCTTATATTATATTGACACTTCAAATTGAAATTTG
Organism: Bacteroidales bacterium; assembly: GCA_009177195.1. Classification (GTDB taxonomy): domain Bacteria; phylum Bacteroidota; class Bacteroidia; order Bacteroidales; family Muribaculaceae; genus Muribaculum. Next base: position 1,846 of record WFMA01000126.1, read on the forward strand.
TTTAGCATAACCCTCAAAAAATCACACTATCTCAATTTCAAGTCCGTCATAGGCAATGTACACGTTTCCCGGAAGTGTCGGTTGGACTTCAGCCTGCGTTCCCATTTTATCGGCAAGATGGGTCAAATAAGCGATTCTCGGACCCACACGCTCAATCACCCCCAACGCTTCCTCAAGATTCATGTGGGACAAGTGCTGCTCCTTTCTCAACGCATTTATGACCAGCGTATCGACTCCTTCCAGCCTTTTATAAGTAGAATCAGGGATAGTCTTAGCGTCAGTAATATAGGCAAGTTTGCCTACTCTGAAGCCAACAATGGGAAGTTTATAATGAATCACCGGGATTGGAAGCACTTCAATATCCCCTATAGAAAACCGTTCATCACCGATTTCATGAATATCAAATATAGGCACACCTGGATAAGGATGATCCTTAAAACAGTAAGGAACACGACTGCGCAAATCGTCGGCGACATCATGACGGCAGTAAAGAGGAAATCCGCCGCTACGATAACAATAGGGTCTAAGATCATCAATTCCGCCCACATGATCATAGTGACTGTGGGTCAAGAGCGCCGCTGTCAAGTCGGGAGCTCCTGCATCGATAATCTGCTGACGGAAATCGGGTCCACAGTCAATTAGAATATTTTTCCCGTCAACGCTCAACAATGCCGAGGCGCGCAGACGTTTATCATGTAAATCAGTCGAGATGCATGTGGGACACTTGCANCCTATCTGCGGCACTCCGGTAGAGGTGCCCGTGCCAAGAAAACGCAATTTCATCATGACTCTATTATGTTTACTTCAGGCGATATTTTAATTCCGAATTTAGTCCTAACAGCGTGTTGGACATGGGTTTTCAGATTTATCACATCGGCTTCGGTAGCATTTCCCGTATTGACTATGACCAGACATTGTTTCGGATAAACCTCCGCGCCTCCTATTCTGAAACCTTTCATTCCGGAACGCTCTATGAGCCATCCCGCCGGAATCTTTACAGTTCCGTCATTAAGATGATAGGAGGGAATGTCAGGATAATCGCACTTAATCCTGGCGTAAACCTCATAGTTCACAACAGGATTCTTAAAGAATGAACCGGCACTACCCAATTCCGACGGTTCGGGAAGTTTCGACCGCCTGATTGAAATAATTCGGTCTCGCACCTTTCCAAGGGTAAGCTCCGCATCCGAGGCTAATTCCGACAACGGTCCGTATTCGAGCGAAAAAGCCGGCAACAAGCTAAGTTTGAAATTAGCGCCGGTGACAATATATCGTCCCGCCTCATGCTTAAAAATACTGTCACGATAACCATAGGCACAACTGTCGACTGATAGTTTCTTACAATTCATATCAGTAATATCAAGCACTTCGACACTCTCGATGATATCCTTTGCCTCTGCTCCGTAAGCGCCCACATTCTGAACTACGGCGCCACCCACTTCTCCGGGAATATAGGAGAGATTCACGCCACCATACAGATTGGCTTTCACCGTATACTTGACGAAATCGTCCCACACTGTGCCTGCAGCTGCATATACAAAGGCATGAGATGAATCTCTTCCGGTCTCAATTATCTTCTGAGAGCAGCAGTGCAAAACGACGCCATTATAGCGTGACGGGAAAAGCATATTGCTTCCTCCTCCAAGATGTATGAACCGGCATCGGGCGGCATTCAACTCTGTAACAAGCGCGATCAATTCATCTACCGTATCATATTCAATAAATTCTTTTACAATTGCCGGCAAATGAAATGTGGTGTATTGTGATATATCTAAATTTGCGAAACGTCTTATCATCTCCTCACACTTTTTAATATGCCATCTTCAAAAATCAAATAATTACCGTTGGGATAAGTCCACATTTCCTGAAGAGTTGAAATAGCATTACGACGGTTCACCGACGAGGGAGCCCCTAATGAAAGGCGACACTCCTCTCGGGTCATGTAAGTCGTCACCAGTCCCCTTTGGATCTTAGACCAAACATCGTCAGTGATCATAGGATATTTCTGATGAGGATCGTTTAGATAAAACAATGTTGAAAAATTGCGGGTCGATTTACCCGTTTCTCCCACATTTAGATAGAGATAGGCATCCTCTTTGATGTCAGGATCGTCAATATGGAATTTCACCATTACTTGATAAACGACATTTCCAGGCAATACCTCGGTTATTGTCGCAGGCACAAACTTTATCCCGTTATATGAATTTCCATCCTTATCATATCTTACNGGACTCTTCAAATAAAATTGTTTACCGAGCAATCTTTCGGAAGCCTCGTCAACAAGATCCATATCAATCGTAAACGGAATATCAACTTTAGTCCTGTTGTCAAGCTCTTCGCGGGAAGCAGAAACACGATAAACTATTTCATCGCCAGCCACATTATGGAACACAATCTCCGTATCCTCCCCTCCTGTCAACGAGGTAACGGGACGACAACTGTCAAAAAACAAAATGTCGCCGGCTTTAGGNTTGTTTTTCGCCGGCTCCAGAGCCAAAATAATCTTATCGTCAGTGACATAAAAGCGTTTCCCTTTTACCCACTGAGAAAGACGTTGCGGATTAACGCCACTGAGAAATTCATCTTCCTCAGTGACGGTAATCTGCTGACGTTTGACATCGGTTGCCGTGATTTTCGGAGTGCTCTCTATTCCGGTAAAACAGCCCGGCAATGCAATCATGGGCAGCAAAAGCAACAATTGTCGGAATCTCATCATTCCTTAACCGGATTTATTCCCATATTATAGAATAGGAACGAATAGATATCGGCATACTCATCGATCACTTTTGACACGGGCTTGCCTGCGCCATGTCCCGCTTTCGAATCAATCCTGATGATTTTAGGAGCGTCGCCGGTATCGCTCGCCTGAAGCGTAGCGGCATACTTGAAGGAATGGGCGGGAACCACTCGGTCGTCATGATCGGCGGTAGTGACGAGAATTGCAGGATATTTCGTGCCGTCATTCTTTATATTATGTATAGGAGAATAGCTCAACAGATATTCTGCCATCTCCTTTGAATCAGCGCTGGTGCCATAGTCCGANGCCCAGTTCCAGCCGATAGTGAAAAGATGGTAACGCATCATGTCCATAACGCCAACTCGAGGAATAGCGACTTTGAACAGTTCAGGACGAAGATTGACACAAGCTCCTACAAGCAATCCCCCATTGCTTCCGCCCTCTATCGCCATGTATTCAGGAGAGGTCCATCCCTCCTCTATGAGATATTCAGCAGCTGAAATAAAGTCATTAAATACATTCATTTTTTGCTGTTTCGTGCCGGCAAGGTGCCACGGTTCTCCATATTCACCGCCTCCGCGAAGGTTTGCCTGAGCGTATATACCTCCATTTTCAAGCCATAACAATCTCTGTGCCGAGAATCCCGGGTTCAACGATATGTTAAAGCCTCCATAACCGTAAAGATATACAGGATTCTTTCCATCGCGCTTCAATCCCTTTTTATAAGTGATAAACATGGGTACCAGTGTGTCGTCTGACGACGGATAGAAAATCTGCTCAGTGACATAATCATCCATGTTGAAGCCGTTTATCTCAGTAGCCTTATATAATTTGGATGTGTTGTCGGCAAGATTATAGCTGTAGATTGCAGAAGGATAGGTAAACGAGGTGAATGCGTAGAACACTTCGTCATGCTTCTTGCTTGAAGATATTCCAACAGCTCCGGCTGCCGGGAATTCAATCTCGTTCAAGCGTTTCCCGGCAAGGTCATAGACATAGGACTTATTTTGAGCGTCAATCTCATAGGTCAGGATAAGTTTATTTCCGGCAAACTGCACTCCGGTCAAAACGCCCTTATCTTCAGGCACAAGCTCTTTCCAATTCTCCTTTTGAGGAGCGTCAATGGAAGCCGTCATAAGACGATATTTAGGAGCGCCGTAATTGGTATAAATGAACATTTGTCCGTCGATTACGTCAAGAACTGATATTTCATAATTTTGTGTCGGCTCTATCGTAATCCATTCCTCGCTTCCGGGCTTACGCATTATCAACGAACTGCCAAGCCCCTCACCGCCCCCATATACGAACAGCGGCTGATTGTCATCGGGTATTGATGCGGAATGGAAATGCAGCGGATGCTCCTTGTCTTCATAAACGAGCTTGTCATCCTGCTGCTTGGTTCCAAGACGATGATAGTAGATGCGATGATTCTCATTAGCATTTGAGAACTCCTTGCCTTCGGCGGGTCGGTCGTATGCGCTATAATAAAAACCGTCGCCATCCCATTCGGCATTTGTAAATTTAGCCCATTCGATGTGGTCGGGAAGNAGTTTGCCGGTAGCCGTGTCCATCACGTAGATCTCGGTCCAGTCCGATCCGCTTCGCGAAATAGTGTAGGCTGTATATTTTCCATCATTGGAAAAACTAATACCTGTCAGCGCCACCGTTCCGTCATCGCTTAATTTATTAGGATCCAGGAACACTTCGGCAGGACCGCCAAGCGCATCGGATCGATACAGAACCGACTGATTCTGCAATCCGTCATTCTCATAAAAATAGTACTTGCCGTCCTTTTTGAAAGGCATGCCTGATTTTTTATAGTCCATCAATGTCCTGATCCTATCACGCAATTTATCGCGGAACGGAATTTTCGACAGATAGTCTTCCGTTATTTTTCGCTCTGCTTCAACCCATTCAAGTGTAGACGCTGATGTGTCGTTCTCCAACGATCTGTAAGGGTCCTTTACTTTATTTCCAAAATATGTGTCGACTGTATCCGAAACCGGGGCTTTCGGATATTTTATGTCGCCGGCAGTACTTGAAAGCACACTTGCAGCCATAATTGTAACTGTGACTATTTTATTCATCATATCTATAATTAAATTGTAAAGGACGAGGCGCAATTATTGCCTCGTCCTGAAAATAGCAAATTCTTATTAAAGCCCCTTTCCGTGGCAATTTTTATACTTCTTGCCCGACCCGCACGGACATGGATCGTTACGCCCCACTTTAGGTCCGGCAATAATAGGTTGAGGTCGCTGGCGCTCACCTTGTGGCGCGGATGCAGCCTGACGCTGAGCGTCAGCTCCGGGATAANTNTCCTTGCTCGCTTTATATCGACTATANTNGTTGCGCGTGTCAGGAAGCGNTTCTTTCATTTGAGGACGAGGAGGCTCATTCCTTTGTTCCGAACTGAGTTGAGCATCGGAAGCGCGCTGAGGTTGAGGCTGCGGAATATAGATCTGACCGCGGAGCAATGCTGACGCAGCTTTAACATTCAGCGTGTTCATCGCATTTTCAAACAGATGGAACGACTCTACTTTATAAATCACAAGAGGATCTTTCTGCTCATACGAAGCGTTCTGAACCGACTGACGCAACTGGTCAAGTTCACGAAGATGCTCTTTCCAAACCTCATCTATCGTAACGAGCATTATCGCCTTGTGCCATTCCTTTGTTATGGACTTGCATTCAGTGCGATAAGCCTCCTCTATATCGGCGGGGATNTTGAATACTCGCNTACCGTCGGTTATCGGTACCAATATCTTNCCCTTCGCGCCCCTTNTTTTCAACAAGATCTTTAATCACGGGCTGGGCAATCTCCACGATTCGTTCGCTCTTGCGACGGAACGCTTCATTGACCTCGGCATGGATACGGTCGAATGCCTCCTGATGGGACATCTTTCTGAATTCGTCTTCACTGAAAGGAATCTCGATAGCAAATACCTTGAGAAGTTCCATCGACAAGTCAGGATAGGTGTCGGGCGAGTCATAGGTATTGACGATATTCTCTACCGTGTCATAAAGCATGTTATTGATGTCGATACCCACACGTTCGCCCATCAAAGCGTGAAGTCGGCGTCCATAGATATATTGACGCTGCTTATTCATCACGTCGTCATATTCCAAAAGGCGTTTACGAATACCGAAGTTATTCTCCTCAACACGCTTCTGAGCATTCTCAATAGCGCGATTCACCATCTTGGACTCGATCATTTCTCCTTCCTTCACTCCAAGAGTGTCAAGCATCTTGGTCACGCGGTCACCGGCAAATAGACGCATCAACTGATCCTCAAACGAAAGGAAGAACACTGACGAACCCGGGTCGCCTTGACGACCTGAACGTCCACGAAGCTGACGGTCCACACGACGCGACTCATGGCGTTCAGTACCAATGATAGCAAGTCCGCCTGCGTCCTTGACTTCTGCAGGCAATTTTATATCGGTACCGCGACCCGCCATATTGGTAGCGATGGTGACAGTTCCTTTCTTACCTGCCTGAGCTACGATATCAGCTTCTTTCTGATGTAATTTAGCATTAAGCACATTGTGGGGAATGTGACGCAATGTCAGCATTCGCGACAACAGCTCGGAAATATCTACCGAAGTGGTACCCACAAGCACCGGACGACNCNGATTTACAAGCTCTACAANCTCATCGATAACCGCCGCATACTTTTCTTTCTTCGTGCGATAGACACGGTCGTTCATGTCAATGCGCGCAACCGGCTTATTGGTGGGAATCGTAACCACATCAAGTTTGTAAATATCCCAGAACTCACCTGCTTCAGTTTCGGCTGTACCGGTCATACCGGCAAGTTTATGATACATTCTGAAGTAGTTCTGAAGGGTGATTGTAGCAAACGTCTGGGTTGCGGCTTCAACCTTCACGCCTTCTTTTGCTTCAATTGCCTGATGCAAGCCGTCGGAATAGCGCCGACCCTCCATTATACGTCCGGTCTGCTCGTCGACAATCTTAATTTTATTATCGTCGATCACATATTCCACATCCTTTTCAAATAGAGTATATGCCTTAAGCAGCTGGTTGACGGTATGCACACGCTCAGCCTTCACCGCATAATTCTGCATCAGGTCATCCTTACGCTGCTGACGCTCGGCAGGAGAGAGCGACTGATCACCTTCCACCTCCGACAGCTGGGAAGCAATGTCGGGAAGCACGAAGAACTGAGGATCCTGACTGCTGCCGGTCAATTCATCGATACCCTTGTCGGTCAATTCAACCGAGCGATTCTTTTCGTCGATTACGAAATACAGTGGTTCGACAGCCTTTGGCATTTCACGGCTGTTATCCTGAAGATAGAATGCTTCAGTATCAAGGAGAAGAGGCTTTATTCCGTCTTGAGACAAATATTTGATAAGCGGACCGTTCTTGGGGAGTCCTTTATAAGCGCGGAAAAGTTGAAGCGCGCCTTCCTTGCGCACCTCCTTGTCAGAACTTGCAATCTTTTCTTTTGCATCAAGAAGAAGTTTTGCGACAAGTTTACGCTGCGCCTCGAAAACCTTCTCTACATTGGATTTATATTCGTTGAACAACTGATCCTCACCCTTAGGCACCGGACCCGAGATGATCAACGGAGTACGCGCGTCATCGATAAGCACCGAGTCGACCTCATCGACAATTGCATAATAATGCTTGCGTTGAACAAGATCCTGAGGCGACATAGCCATATTGTCACGAAGGTAGTCAAAGCCAAACTCATTATTCGTACCAAACGTGATGTCGCACGCATAAGCGCGTCGGCGCTCCTCCGAGTTGGGCTGATGCTTGTCGATACAATCCACAGTCTGTCCATGGAACATATACAACGGACCCATCCATTCCGAGTCACGCTTTGAAAGATAATCGTTCACTGTCACGACATGCACGCCTCGACCGGTGAGCGAGCGCAGGAACACGGGAAGAGTGGCGACAAGTGTCTTACCCTCTCCGGTTGCCATTTCGGCAATCTTGCCCTGATGCAAAACAATACCGCCTATGAGCTGTACGTCATAGTGAATCATATCCCAAGTCACCTCATTGCCACCGGCAATCCAGTGATTTTTATAAATCGCTTTGTCACCGTCGATGGTAACGAAATCTTTACCGGCAGCGGCAAGATCACGGTCCATTTGCGACGCTGTCACCACCACGGTTTCATTTGCGGCGAAACGGGCTGCAGTTTCACGCATAGCGGCAAAGACCGACGGAAGCACACGATCGAGCTCTTTCTCATACACTTCAAGAATATTCTTTTCACGGGCGTCGATATCATCCCATAGCGGTTGACGCTCATCAAAGGGCAGCTCTTCGATTTTTGCTTTAAGCTCTTCAATAGCCTTTGTGTCATCGGCAACCGCCTCCTGAAGCTCTTTCTTTATATTAGTGATTACATCACGAAGTTCGTCATTGGAAAGTTTTTTCATCTCAGGACCGAGAGCGTTTATCTGGTCCACGATCGGCTGAATCTCTTTCAAGTCGCGCTGTGACTTATTTCCAAAAAGTTTATTTAATATTGATGTGAATGACATATCTTGTTATTCTTAGTTTTTAAGTTGATTCAATTGAATTATAATTGTCGATTGCTATTTTTTCTCCAACGCAAGCGGAGGAAGCTCGGCTGCATTCGGAGATCGTATTCTTAACAATCGCGCGACTGTAGGAGCTATTGAACGCGCGTCAGTCTCATCCACTATTCTCGAAGGCTTAAGCTGAGAGGAATACAGGAATACCGGAGCGGTCATAATTCCACTGCGGACGGTCGACCTCACTTCTTTCGCGCTTGTAGGGTCAATCTCAACAATCTCCCATCCAGGAGTGACGGCAAGCAATAAATCACCGGCAAAATTCACATTAGTGTTGCGCTTCAACGCCGCGGCATTATTTCCCGCNCGACCGGCAATCACATCGTCAATAGTCCATACTCCGCTCACTCCGCTCATGCGCGTGAGAAAATCAGCCGCTTCGGCACGCATCGCCGCCAAATCAAGACCTCGGTCCTGAATCAATTTCCGGTTCAGGAACAACTGGCTGTCATGATATCCCGCCACCCATTCTTCGTTTCCGTATTTGGCGACAAAATACATATTGAGTAGCGAAATGGCTCGCTTAGGGACAAATTCACCGTTAGGTATCCCCCACTTCTCATCGTCACGTTTATTCCCCGGAGCCGACGGGGTTCCGGCAAGCATGATAAACGCATTGTCCAGCCCTACCTTGTCATCGATTATCTGAAACAACCTTTCAAGATCCTTGTCAAGCCTAAGATAACTGTCCATCGTCTCAATGCGGTTGTCGGCATCTTTAGCCGCAATGAAAGGNGCGAGGGTATAACCCACACTCAGCATATCCATCGCATCATGATTGCCGAGCTGAAGACCNGTGATATAATCTCCCGCAATATCGGTCAACTCAGTATTAATGGGTCCGGAAGTTTTGTAATTTTTGAACCGATTAATATCATTATGCTGAAACAGATATCGGAAAGGATAATATTTTTTGTAAGCCGGCAAATCTGGATATTTCTCCGGAGCGAGAAGAGGCCGCCAGGTCAGAGTGTCAAGGCGAACCGACAAGGGTTTGGAATAATTCCTGCCCTGAACCGGCAAAGGCATCTCTTTATAATAGGATGCGGTAGACCATTTCCCGGTAACGTCATTTATCCACAAAGCACTGTTTCCGGCATGTCCTGCCATCACAATTGCCTGCGGAGCCGACGGAGCNATTGAATAGACATTTCCGAAACCGGCNCCATCAATACGCACTTCATCCGACAGNGTGCTCACCGTAACTGCCTGCGGAGTGAAGGATGCTTCNGTGAAATCACCNAGTTGAGAACGGTCCAACACAATCGGATAACTNCGTTTATGATCGGCATCATATACTACCGCCGCCGGTATTCCGTTGACCGCAGGAGCGGTGCCGCTAAACATNACAGCGGTTGCCGCAGTGGCATCCATGAATGTGCCATAATTGACGTTATCAAGCATCACACCGTCTTTCATAAGACGGTTAAATCCACCTTCGCCGAAATATCCTTTCAACAAATCGAGGTAGTCCTCACGAAGTCCGTCGACCATTATACCCACAACCAGTTTAGGTCGCGATGCCGGCACCTGCCCCACGACAGTCAAGGTGACCATCGAAGCCAAGAGCACTGACAGCAATCTACGGGTTAAATGCGGTTCGTTAGTTTTAAGCATCTTGTGATATATAGATATCTTATAGTNAGCGTGGCATCAGCAAGAATCAGCGGGATAAATGCGACATTCCCCGACTGCCCTGTTAACCGCCACANNATACTTAACAAAAATAATGCTACAAAGTTAACAATTCCATATAATTTTACCAACTTACGGCAACTTTTTATATATATACACGCCGGAACTATAAGGCAAAATGGATTGAGCCACAGTAACAACCAGTTAGGCGACGTAGCTTCATGCTCGGAAACGAACACAAGGAAAGTTATCACAACACCTGCCAAGCCATAAATGCCAAACAGACAGGCGTCAACCCATTTTGTCACTTTCATGCGCCTCACATCGCGCACAGCAATCACCAGCGTAAATACAAACACGACAATACCGACAAACAGCGGAGTAAGCCACCAATGCGTTTCACCGACATGCGCATCGCTTCCTTCCGATAGCGTAATCGTGGAACCGGCTATGCCGCAATCCTCCATCATTTCTTTAAGAACAACCGGAACAAAGGCTTTCTCCCTGTCCGAGATGACATAATCGATACCGCTTCCGAGAGCAAGATCGATTCCGAATTGATACCAGGGNTAATTANTGTGATAATAACGCATTGCGTCCCGGAATGTCCAGCCGTCAGTATATTCCCTCGCCGTCAGTGAAAGCGTGTCGCCCATGGCTCGCTCAATCATAGCAAGCGGACGGGTGGCGCAATTATCCTTTACATAATTATAACGGTAGACGCGATTCTCCCTGCGTAGATTTTCATCGAGCAGGTCAACAAGTTTGAAAGCGGCTTCGGGTGACAACTTTAGAGGTTGCTCAACCACCTCCCTGCCTTCACGCTCATATTGCTTCAAAAAATAGTCAAACGGAGCAGCTCCAACCATATAATCGGTCTCCCCCTTGACAAAGCGATATACAAAATTGGGAGCGTCAAAGTCAAACAGTCCGTAATTCACCGCCANATCCGATCCATTATATCTGACCCTCANCGCAGTGTGCCCCTCAAGTTCATAAATATCCTCTCCGGGACCACAGGTGATAAGACTTATTTGCGGCACATCTACCGCCACCATGTCAATGCCATCATCCACTCCGGTGGCATTAAGCGTCAACGACAATGCCGACAGAAGCGCATACATGCAAAAGCGAAACTCTCTTATTATCATTCTTCTACGAGATAGCCCGCTTCGGTAAGTTCTTTTTTGATGATGTCTATATGCTCATGATTACGCGTTTCCATGACAATCCTCAATGAGCAACTGGTGATTGGAGTATCCACATTTATGCGTTCATGTGTAACCGAGATGATATTACCGCCAAGACGTCCGATGGTTTCACAAACATTCGCCAGAACACCGGGTTTGTCGGAAAGGTCGATCGTGACTGCGTAATTACGTCCGCTTTTCAGCAAACCGCGGTTTATGACACGGCTCAAAATAGTCACATCAATGTTACCGCCGGAAACAAGACACACNGTCTTCTTTCCTTTGATAGGCACTTTGTTGAACATCGCNGCTGCGACAGCGACAGCTCCNGCGCCTTCAGCCACGAGCTTCTGCTGNTCCATCATGGCNAGTATNGCCGCCGAAGTTTCNTCGTCGCTCACGGTGACGATACCGTCAACNTATTTCTTACACAGATTNAACGTNTTGTCACCNGGTTCTTTCACCGCAATACCGTCGGCAACGGTCGAAACGCTTGAAAGACATTTTATCTCATCGCTCGCTATCGACTCGACCATGCTTGCNGCGCCGGCAGCCTGAACGCCATAGACCTTCACGTCGGGCTTGATCGATTTTATGGCATAGGCAACTCCCGAAATGAGTCCGCCGCCACCAACAGGCACNATAACAACATCCACGTCGGGCATCTCATCAAGAATCTCCAATCCGATTGTGCCTTGTCCGGCAATCACCAGCGGGTCATTGAATGGATGAACAAATGTGTANCCGTGCTCATCCCTCATTTGAATAGCTTTTTTATAAGCGTCGTCATACACTCCAGGNACCAGACANACTTCCGCGCCAAGCTTGCGTGTCGCCTCAACCTTGGAGATAGGAGCACCTTCAGGCAAACAGATGATCGCCTTTATGCCATTGGCGCGCGCTCCAAGAGCCACGCCTTGAGCATGATTGCCGGCAGAACAGGCTATAACTCCGTGAGCTTTCTCCTCATCCGACAATTGTGAAATTTTATAATATGCTCCCCTCAATTTGAAAGAGCCGGTATGTTGCAGACACTCCGGTTTGAGATAAACNTCGCTCTCCGGATTGATTTTAGGAGCCGCTATGAGCTCCGTATGTTTCACTACACCCTTCAACACATGAGCGGCACGATAGACGTCGCTCAATGACAATATTTCCTCTTGCATAATATTGATGCTTTTTTATGCCACAAATGTAAGAAATTTTATTGGGATTTTTTATATCTTTGCACCAACAATTACCAATATCAAACCACGATGAAAAAATTAGAAAGTTTAGTTGCCGAGAAATTATTGAAAATAAGCGCGATAAAATTGCAGCCCGAGATTCCTTTCGTATGGGCATCGGGATGGAATTCGCCAATCTACACCGACAACCGCAAGACCTTATCCTATCCTGAATTGCGATCATTCATCAAGGTTGAACTTTGCCGCATCATCATGGAGAATTTCGAGAATCCCGATGCAATCGCAGGAGTAGCCACCGGAGCTATCGCCCAGGGAGCTCTCGTCGCTGACACTCTCGGACTCCCCTACGTATACGTAAGATCCACTCCCAAAGACCACGGATTGGAGAACCTCATCGAGGGAAATCTTAATCCGGGACAAAAGGTAGTCGTGATCGAGGACCTTATTTCTACCGGAGGCAGCAGTCTGAAAGCCGTGGAAGCTATCCGCAATGCCGGATGCGAAGTGATAGGTATGGTGGCAATATTTACCTACGGATTCCCCGTAGCAGTGAAACGCTTCTCCGATGCAGGAGTGAAACTTATCACGCTCAGTAACTACAATTCAATGCTTGAGGCAGCCGTCGAGAGCGATTACATAAAGCAATCCGACCTCGAAACCCTCAAGGAATGGCGTAAAGATCCCGCCAACTGGGTTCCCAAAAGCAACGCCGATTGATGAGCTGACCGACTTCTAAGTCGTGTCTAAATTTAATGAAATTCTAAAATGACTACATATTCAAGCAAGCCGGTTGAGATACCAATGTCGGCATCTGCCGCTTACGCCAAACTGACTGATCTTTCATCGTTTCAAGAAAGGCTTGCAGCCCTTCCCGATGATTTGAAATCAAAAGTTGGCGACATTTCTTTCACCGCAGATACAATATCATTCAACGGCACTCCGATGGGAGCCCTCGTTCTGAAACTTTCCGAGACTGTACCCGACAAGCGGGTGGCATTTACCGCCCAGGGCGCGCCGGTTCCCGTAATCATGTCGATATCTCTCGACGACAAGGGCGATGACAAAGCTGAAGCGATTTCGTCGATCGACGTAGAAGTGCCCGCTATGCTCAAGCCTATGATTGGACCAAAACTGAAAGAAGCCGCTGAAAAGATGGGCGAAATGATTAAAAACCTCGTTTCCCTGAAATAATATGGCAACAAAGCTTTGGGAAAAATCCACCACTGTTGACCATGATGTCGAGACCTACACTGTTGGGCTTGACCGTGAAATGGACCTATATCTTGCCAAGTATGACGTGCTTGGCTCAATGGCTCACATCCGTATGCTCCAATCCATAGGGTTGCTCACGGCTGAAGAGCTGGAACAGCTCACGGCTGGTTTGCGGGATATCTACAAAACCATCGAGGCGGGTGAGTTTGAAATCGAAGAGAATATCGAAGATGTCCATTCGCAAGTTGAACTGATGCTTACCCGCCGTCTTGGCGACATAGGTAAAAAGATCCATTCAGGACGGTCGCGCAATGATCAAGTGTTGGTCGACTTGAAGCTCTTCATCCGCTCACGCATCGAAGATGTGACATGTGCGATGACACGCTTGTTCAACACTCTGATTTCCCAAAGCGAACAATATAAGGATGTCATCATTCCCGGCTACACCCACTTGCAGGTAGCTATGCCGTCATCTTTCGGGCTATGGTTCGGAGCCTACGCCGAATCGCTCACCGACGACCTCACCGTTTTGAAAGCGGCATACGACGTGGCAAACCGCAACCCCCTCGGCTCTGCCGCAGGCTACGGTTCGTCATTCCCCTTGAACCGCTCCATGACCACCACGTTGCTTGGCTTTGACAGCATGAACTACAACGTGGTCTATGCCCAAATGGGGCGTGGGAAAACAGAAAGGGTTGTCGCCCAAGCTCTGGGCTCAATCGCAGCGACTATCGGCAAACTTGCGTTTGACGCTTGCATGTTCAATTCCCAGAATTTCGGATTCATCAAGCTGCCNGACGAATTCACCACNGGNTCGTCGATAATGCCCCACAAAAAGAATCCCGANGTCTTTGANCTGACACGNGCNAAATGCAATAAGATTCAGGCGCTCCCTTATGAAATAACCCTGATCACCAACAATCTCCCCTCAGGATATTTCCGCGACCTTCAATTGATTAAAGAGAATTTTCTCCCTGCGTTCGACTCCCTCATATCGATCATCGACATGGTCAATGCGATGGTTTCTCAAATAAAGGTGAACCGCGACGCTGCCCGCGATGACCGATACAAACTCATGTACTCAGTGGAAGAGGTCAACCGTCTCACACTCGAAGGCGTGCCATTCCGAGATGCCTACAAGCAAGTGGGACTTGCAATCGAAGCCGGCGATTTCACTCCCGACTATCACCTCAATCACACCCACGAAGGCTCAATCGGCAATCTTTGCAACGACAGGATAAAGGAGCTGTATGACAAAATTCTTGCCGGATTCAAATTCGACACATATCACAAAGCTCTTTCCGCNCTTCTCGACTNATGAACCGCTATCTATCTTTCCTCTCCGCTATTATTACTATTATTATAGGAGTGACGGTTACCGGCTGTTCGGAAGTCGACGATGACCGCATCCCCGCCATGCCGGTCAACATCGACCTCGGCAATCAAGGCTATTGGGACACCTACGGTGTACACGGTTTAAGCCAATACCGATACTTCATCCTCCATCAGATGCCTGGCGGCTTTCCGTGGACAGCAAATACCTACACGGGATTTGGCGGAGTGCTGCTTGTCACCGACATTACCGGCTATCCCCTCGCCTACGATTTGTCATGCCCCGTGGAGCGGAAACAGACGGTGCGCATCCTCTATGACTCCGACAATCTTAACGCCTATTGCCCAAAGTGCGGATCAGTGTATGACGTAAACGAGCTGCTAGGAAGCCCACTCTCGGGACCCGCCCACAGCAAAAAATACGGATTACGCCGATATCATGTTGTCCCGGCTACTCTCGGCGGTTACACTATCGTGTTTTGATTTTTACTACAGCCTGGCGGCTGCGCGGCAATCGGTCCGATGAAAAAATAATCCTGCTTAATGGCATTACAAAATTTGCACATTCCGAAATATGTTGCTAAATTTGCAGTGCCGAAAAGCTGCCTGAATGGTGGAATGGTAGACACGAGGGACTTAAAATCCCTTGGCCATTACGGCTGTGAGGGTTCGAGTCCCTCTTCAGGTACGAAAACAGCCTCCCCTTGCCGGAGGCTGTTTTTATTTACCACATCGGGGCACCGTGAGCAGGACTAATTGCAAAAAGGGGGGGCAATGTAAAAAGAAGGTTGTTAAAATCCACTGGTCATGGCAAACACGAGTTCAAAACTACCCGCATTTCTCGTCTTCATGTATCGTCACCGGTTCAACGACAATTCTACAGTTAAATCTTTATGGCGGCATGTTTGGATTAGACTATAATCCCAATAGGAACAATCTGCTCTCCATTAGTGCGAATATCAATGTTAAAGCATTCTATTTTAAGCCTCATGATGAGCCCTGACTGATGCAGGTTTACTGCTAACGTCATTTCGCCAGACGGTAAATTATTGGCATAGACTTGTTCCCAATCTATTTTTCGACACTCAAGCCGGTATCACCCTCAAAATGTCGTGCAAGGTGAATGGGAAAACAGGGACAAAAGAATATTTTGAGTGCCGTCAAAAAACGGCGCCCTTCCTCCAGTGCGGAGTTTCCTACGCATTATAACCACAGCCGCCCCAGTCCCGATGATTGTCTAATCATCGCAGGCACGTAATCCCCACAAGCACACATCCAACATCTGCGCGCACCGGTAATCATCTTCTTAGGTTGACATAAATCGGCTAAGGCTTAATGGCAATAGCAATCCAGAATATTATCATATAAAGAAGTTAAGCCCGGTATGCGCTGTTGAAATTTTTTTTGCAAAAGTATTTAATTTTTATTTTATACCGGCTATATATAATATAGGAATATCCTTAGAAGCGGAAAGTGCCGTTTCAACGGGAAATATTTATATTATAATTTTAAAAATTTAATGATTATGAACAAGAAAGAGAAACCTTCTTCAGATGTTTTTACAAGGAGTGAGTTGAGAACATGTTTTTTGAAAAGAGCCAAGACAACCACATTCAGTTCCTCTCGTGACAAGATATGCGTGAGTTTCAAATTTTTCTCCAATATTGCTTCAATAGACAAGAGCTTCAGTGCCAAATTCTATCAAATGATTTCGGAAGCCATGGATAACGTAAAGATTTTTACTGACAGAGGAACTATGCGTCTGCATCAGATTGATCATGCCTTTGTTGATGCTAATGGTTTCGCTGTAATGGTGCTTCCCAATGGCGATGAAGCAATAGTACTGAAAGAGAATCCGGCGACAGAAACAACTACCCCGATGATTGTAGACTCAATTGAAAAGTTGGAACTCTCTACAAGGGAACTCAAGGAGTACGTGTTAGATAATCTGCAACAATTCAGCTATCTATCAAAACTGACCGAATTGTTGAAAACCGTGAATGTTGAGGATGACGAGAGAAAGACAAAAATATGCACATTAGCAATGCGCTGTAGGGAGATGGATGGCAAAAACATCAATTTTTTCGATTGCCTGAAAGAGATGCAAAATTTGTTTAGAAACGCCTCATTTGTGGTTGGTAAAAGGAGATGAAAATCAAGCATATAATGGATTGATAAGATTTGGCGGATCAATCCTGGCATTATATGCTTATATTTGCGAAACGAATTTTCATATTATCAGTTATGGCAAATCTTTTGACACGCATGTTGCGTGAAGAATTTATCGATCAGAATAATATTGAGGTTCCGTATGACTCAAGCAGGTTTTGCAAATGGCTTGTTGAATCAGGCGGGATGACGGAAGATGAGGCACACAGCCTGATTGAACGGATCATTTTGTATGATTTAGAGTGGGTGCCGGGAGATTGGGATTTGTTCAAGAGCATTTCAGATTTGGCTTTAAAGAGTGAAAAATCAACGGGCGATCTGCGTCGGTTTTACAATGATTTTATTCTTATTGAAGTGGACACCTATATTGAAATGATGGAAGAGAGACGAGAGCTTATCAAAAATGAAAGCATGATGCAATTTAATGAGATCATTGCTGCTTATCGTCTTTTCCTGGAATTCCAATTGGCTACTCGCGAACACTCG
>WFMA01000011.1 GCA_009177195.1 Bacteroidales bacterium
AGGTTGCTCATGCCAATAATATGAGCATGGCGGCTATCAATTCGTCGATTTCTCCGCTCCAGCTTGCTCAGTTGCGCGAAGCGGTCGAGAATATGCTTGTCACGATCGGTGCGTCGGGAGCGATTTATGGAGTGCTTTTAGCGTTTGGAATGATTTTCCCCGACCGTCCCCTTTATCTTATGTTTGTCCCTGTTCCGATTAAGGCTAAATGGATGGTGATCGGTTATGGAGCCATCGAGCTTGCGTTGGGCATGGGGTCGGCAAATGACGGCGTTGCTCATTTCGCCCATCTCGGAGGCATGATATTTGGATTCCTGATTCTTCTCTACTGGAAACGCAAGAATATCATAGGTCGCGATGGATTTTATTAAAGAGCTGAAATATAAATGGCTTACGGGCTCGATGCTTATTAGGCTCGTATTTGTTAATGTGGCGGTTTTCTTATTGCTGCATTTGCTGGCGTTTATATTCGGATTTACAGCTCTTGGTTCCGNCGCGGTTTTGGAGTTGGTTGAATTGCCGTCCAATTTCAATATGTTCNTTCNTNCGCCATGGACCATTGTCACATACATGTTCTCGCAGTACGATTTTCTCCATCTGCTGTTTAACATGCTATGGCTCTATTGGTTTGGCGAGATATTTCTGTTAGCCGATAGTTCCAAGCGCATGCTCGCCCTCTATCTTTACGGAGGTATAGCCGGTGGCGTCTTGTTCATGCTTTCCTATTCTTTAATGGGTATGTGGGGGCTTATTATCGGTTCATCGGCATCGGTTCTCGCTATCGTTGTGGCAACTGCCGTGATTCATCCTGATTTTAAGATGAATCTTCTGTTTTTGGGCGAAATTTCGCTTAAATGGGTGGCGATTGTCACGATTGTCATTGATTTTGTGAGTATCGGCGGAAGTAATACCGGCGGTCACATCGCGCATATTGGCGGCGCCCTTATGGGGCTATGCTATGCGATTGCCTTGAAGCGGGGAGTGGACATTACGCGCCCCTATTGCGCCGCTGTCGACCGGTTGGTTAATCTTTGGAAACGGATAGTTGCTCCGCGCCCGAAATCAAAGGCTTCGGCTTCGTCGCATTGTTCAAAAAGTGATGAAGCGAGTCTTGATGAAATCCTTGATAAAGTGAAGAAATCGGGCTACGGATCGCTCACGAGAGAGGAGAAGGATAAATTGTTTGATGTCAGTCGACGTATTAAATGATTGAATCGTGAACGCAGTGAAAGGTATTTTCATGATAGTGTGGTTTCCGGCAAATATTGTTTTTGCCGCTGGACTGGTCATTTCTGCATATATCGGAGGTGTCGATCCTGAAAAATTTCCCATCGGACAGGTTATAAATATGACTTTCCCTTTCTGGGCTTTGATTTCGATTGCTGCGCTCGTCGTAAACCTTTTTGTGTCGAGAAAGCGCTTGTTGTGGCTCTCAGTCATTTCCCTTTTAGTGTGCTGGACTCCGTTGACGACCTATTTCCCGCTCCATTTCAAGAATGCTTCGGTAACGGAAGCGGAAAAGGAAACTGAGTTTACGTTGATGACCTATAATGTATTTAACTTTACGGATCATCAAGGTGTTAACCCCGAATGGGGCAACCGCACTATCAGTTATATATTATCGCAAGATGCCGACATCGTGTGCCTTCAGGAGGCTTATTCGTTGATTGGAAATAANGCAGTTTGNAATAAGGCTCAACAGGATTCGATAAAATCGCTCTATCCCTATTATATCGATACCCCCAACCGCTCAGGTGAGATGATATTGTCGCGTTATCCTGTCAAACTGCTTGACGTGCCTGTGTCGAAGGAGTGGACCACCGGACAGTACACGGCTTATCTTGCCGAAATCGACGGTCGCAACGTCACGATAGTGAATTGTCATTTGCAGTCATTGGGGCTTACTCCTGATGATAAAGCTCTGTATCGTGAACTGACCGACAGGGAGATGAAACCCACGCGAAGTGAGTTGAGCCGCGCTAAGCATGATATTATTCCCAAGCTTCTTGACGCATTCAAGGAGAGGGCTCAGCAGGTCGACAGTATAAAAGAGTTTCTCAATGGCGCTTCGGAAAACGTGCTGCTTGTGGGCGATTTCAATGATGTCCCCGGGAGCTACGCCTATCGTAGCATGATTCGTTGCGGGCTTAGTGACGCTTATGCCGCAACATCTTTCGGTCCGATGATCACTTACAATGATAATAGATTTTATTTCAGAATCGACCACATATTCTATCGTGGCGATATGAGAGCGATTGCGGTGAAGAGGGGCGACATTAGAAGCTCTGACCATTATCCGCTAATGGCTACGTTCGCATGGTCGATGAATGAATAGAGACTGCAAATATTTCCAATCATTAATTATATGGCAAATTTTAAATTACCGTTAACCATTGCCGCTGCAGCTTTAGTCTGCGGATCGGCGTTTTATTCTTGTAAAATGTCACAAGAACACAAAAATCCGTTTTTAGAGGAGTACACCACTCCGTTCGAGATCCCTCCTTTTGATCAGATTGAGTATGAGGACTATCTCCCTGCGTTGAAGGCGGGAATTGAAGAGCAGAAGGCAAATGTGGAGGCGATTATTAACAATCCCGAGACTCCCACATTTGAGAACACTATCCTCGCTCTTGAAGAGAGTAGCCCCATTCTTGACCGCACGGTTGCTGTTTTCTCTAATCTCGATGAATCCAATTCAAGTCCGGAAATGCAGGAAATCGGCAGCGAATTCTATTCGCTTCTTTCAGTTCACAGCGACGAGATTTCGATGAATCCCAAACTTTTCGAGCGCATCAAATATCTTTATGACCATCGCGATAGCGTGGACTATACTACCGCGCAGCGCCTTCTTGTAGAGAAGAGCTATAAAGGATTTGTGCGTAACGGCGCGTTGCTCGACGACGCATCTAAGGAGGAGTTGAAGAAGGTCAATGCCAAGCTTTCCGACCTCTATCTTAAGTTCAATCAGAATCTTCTCTCGGCTACCAATGCTTTTGAGATTGTGATTTCTGATTCTACCCAGTTGAGCGGTATTCCCTCTACCTGCGTCGCGCTTGCTGCTGAAACAGCCGCCAATAGCGGTCGTAAAGGTCAATGGGTGTTCACTCTTCATGCTCCGAGCCGACTTCCGGTATTGACCTATGCTGATAATCGTGATCTCCGCGAGATGATGTATAAGGGCTATACCACGCTTGCGTCATCGGGCGAGTACAACAACTATCCTGTCATTGCCGACATCCTTAAAGAGCGCGCTAAGAAAGCCCGCTTGCTCGGATTTGACAACTATGCCGCTTATATGACTGATGCTGTAATGGCTAAGAATGTGGCAAACGCCGAAAATCTGTTGATGCAAATATGGAAGCCGGCTGTCAAGAAGGTTGGCGAAGAAGTTGCCGAGATGCAGGCATTAAGCAATTCGGAAGGTAACACATTCGAGATCGCTCCCTGGGACTACTATTATTATAATGAGAAAGTGCGCAAGGCTAAATATGACATCAATCCTGATGAGGTGAGCCGCTATTTCCATGTCGACAGTGTGCGTAAGGGCATCTTCGAGATGGCAAACCGCCTCTATGGAGTGACATTCACTGAAATGCCCGATGCTCCCAAATATGATCCCGAGGTAAATGTATATGAAGTTAAGGATGCCGACGGTAATCATGTTGCAGTGTTCATGACCGACTATTACAGCCGTCCCTCTAAGCGTCAAGGCGCATGGATGAGCGAGTTCAAGGGCTCGGGTGTAGTTGAGAACATTGATGCTGAAAAGGGGGGCGACATTAAAATTGAGCGTCCTGTGATATTCAATGTATGCAACTTTACCCATCCTACAGCCGACAGCCCTTGCTTGTTGTCGATCNACGAAGTTNAAACCATGTNCNATGAATNCGGACACGGGCTTCATGGAATGCTTNCACGNGCTAAATACAAGAGTCAGGCAGGCACTAACGTAGACCGTGACTTCGTGGAGCTACCTTCTCAGATTCATGAGCACTGGGCATTTGAGCCTGAATTGCTCAAGTCTTACGCCCGAAATTCAGAGACCGGTGAAACTATTCCCGACGAGTTGATTGAAAAACTGAATCGCGCGTCTAAACATAATCAAGGATTCCGCACAACTGAACTTGCCGGCGCCGCTCTTCTTGACCTTGAGTGGGGTAAACTCATGGACACTGACAATATCGATGTCGAGGGATTTGAAAAGGCTGTAGCCGATAAACTCGGTATGCCGAAGGAACTCACTTACCGTTATCGCAGTCCTTACTTCAAGCACATTTTCGGCAGCGACGGATATGCTTCGGGTTACTATACCTACCTGTGGGCTGAGGTGCTTGACACTGACGGTTTTGAACTTTTCAAAGAGAAAGGCATTTTCGACCCTGAAACTGCGAAGTCGTTCAAAGAGAACATTCTTGAAATGGGTGGAAGCGAAGACCCGATGGAGCTCTATGTGAAATTCCGCGGAAAGCAGCCTTCAGCCGACGCTCTTCTGCGCAACCGCGGACTCATCGATTAATCCGCCGGTTTTATTTCAACCTCTTGCGCTGTCTGATATGATATTTGCCTAAACAGGCTCGTGAGCACTATAGGAGCATGGATTCAGTTCTGAAATCCATGCTCTTTTTTNAATTGATTACTTGCAAATCAAATCTTACNAAAATAAGAAAAACGCTTATTTTGTTAGCATAAAATCATAATTTTTATATAAAATTGACAAAAACCCATCAAGTTATAATGCAAAAGCTGATTTTTTATTGTAGATTTGTAAAAAGTTTTTGGGGAGTGTGAGCCCCCGTATTATAAATTGTTTTGCTCTTATTTACGGCAAATTATGGAAATTGAAAAGAAAAGAGGTGGTCGCCGCCCAGGAGCGGGACGAAAAAAATCTACCGTGAAACGCTATGGATTTAATGCGCCGGCTAATGTTCACGAGGTGCTACAGAAAGTAGACAGTATAACCGAATTCATTTGTGAAGCAGTCCTGAAACATGGACATGATAAGGGTCTTTGTTGAAAAGGTAATTACCTATCAATTTTTCAATTTTGAAAGCTGTTCTTTTCCGGGAACCGCTTTTCTTTTTTATAGGACTTGCTCAAGCCATCCCGCTCCGTCATTATAGTTCTGGAGCTATTTTTATTGGCTATGATTGCGGATATGTGGATAAAAAAGTGTAAATTGCATGAAATTAATATTCGTGATCAATGAAGCTTGACGAAATAAAACTGATTGAGTTTCCCAAAATAGAGGATACGCGCGGCAATCTCTCATTTATTCAAGCGCCCGATACATTACCGTTTGAACTTAGACGTGCGTATTGGATATATGATGTCGCCGGCGGCAGTTCGCGCGAGGGACATGCTTTCCGAAGGCAGAAAGAGGTGATTGTCGCCTTGTCGGGGTCGTTTGACGTGGTGCTGAACGATGGCGAGTCGCAACGCAGATTTCATTTGTCAAGATCTTACTACGGGCTTTATGTTCCCGAGATGACGTGGAGGGTGATGGATAATTTTTCGACCAATTCGGTGGCGCTGATTCTATCGTCGACGCCTTATGAAGAAGCTGATTATATAAGGGACTACGCAATATTTCAAAATGAAAAGATATCCCTTTCTTGATCTTGGGCGGGTGAACCGCAAATATGCCGACGGGTTGAAACGTATATGCAGTCGTGTTATCGACAGCGGTCGCTATGTGGGCGGTGAAGAGGTGGCGAATTTTGAAAAGCGCCTTGCCGCTTATACCGGGGCGCCTTGCTGTGTTGGAGTCGGGAACGGCTTGGATGCGTTGCGGCTCATATTGCGCGGCTATAAGGAGCTTGGCGTGATGAGTGATGGCGACGAGATTCTCGTGCCCTCCAATACATATATCGCCACTGTGCTTGCGGTGACAGACAATCGCCTTGTCCCTGTTTTTGTCGAACCTTCGATTGAGACCTATAATATCGATGAGGAGCTTATCGAAAGCCACATTACGGAACGAACGAAAGCCATCTTGACTGTCCACCTCTATGGATTGCCCGCTTATTCCAAAGAGATGAAACGCATAGCGGATAAACATGGCTTGAAGATTATCGAGGATAATGCTCAGGCGATAGGCGCTCATGCCGAGGGATTGATGACCGGAAATATGGGCGATGCCGCGGCGTTCAGTTTCTATCCCACAAAAAATCTCGGAGCGTTGGGTGACGCAGGTGCTGTCACAACTTCCGACTGTGCGCTTGCCGATGCCGTAAGGGCGCTCGGAAACTACGGCAGTCTCAGGCAGTATGATAATATATATCAAGGTTTAAACAGCCGTCTTGATCCGATACAGGCTGCGATGCTGGCGTTTAAACTGGATTATATCGACGAAGAGAACGCTCAGCGCCGCAAACTTGCCTCGGTTTACGACAGCATGATTGTCAATCCCGAAGTGACGCTTCCTGTAGATGGGGGAAGATACCACACCTATCATCAATATGTAGTGAGGGTGGAGAATCGTGACAGTTTCAGGCAATTTCTTGCCGATAACGGAGTTGATACTGCGATACATTATCCTAAAGCCCTTCATAGGCAAAAATGCTATGAGTCGCAGTTCGGGTCGTTGCATCTGCCTATTGCGGAGAAGATAGCCGCCGAAGTGGTTAGCCTGCCGATAAGCCCTTCTTGTACATCGCCGGAGGATGCCGCCGCCATTGCCGGTATAATCAACAATTTTAAATCTAAGCCTTAATGAAAGAATCAACATTGAGCGACTGCGCTCTGATCAGTCTTGATACATTTAATCACCAGCGCCGCGGAAACCTCACCGTGTGTGAGAACGGGCTCAACATGCCGTTTAATGTAAAGCGGGTCTACTATCTTTATGACGTGCCGGGAGGGGAGAGCCGAGGCGGGCATTCTCATCGCGAGCTGCATGAGATGATCGTCGCCGTCAGCGGCAGTTTCNCCGTCACGNTCGATGACGGCANTGAAAAGCGTTCGTATGTGCTTAACNGTTCAAATANGGGGCTGCATNTCGTGCCGGGANTATGGCGCNCTCTCGATGATTTTTCGTCGGGAGCCGTGTGTCTCGTTCTTGCCTCGGATAAATACGTAGAGGCGGACTATATCCGCCTCTATGAAGATTTTTTATCATCAAAGAATAAGTTGACCGCTGAATGATCAGAGCATGCTGAGGGCTGCTTTGTAATCGGGTTCGTGGGTGATTTCATCCACAAGCTCGCGATAGATCACGTTGTGGTTCTCGTCGAGAATGATGACGGCGCGAGCTAAAAGACCTTTGAGCGGACCGTCAATCAGTTCAACCCCATAGTCCTTGGCAAATTCCGGAGAACGGAATGCTGATGCCGGATACACGTTGTTGATGCCTTCCAGGGTGCAGAATCGTTTTGCTGCAAAGGGGAGGTCCATTGAAACGCAAACTACGGCGACGTCATCTTTCTTTGCCGCTTCCTCATTGAATTTTCTTACACCCATCGCGCAGACCGGAGTGTCAAGGCTCGGGAAAATATTGAGCACTATTTTCTTTCCGGGAAAACTTTCGAGTGAAAGTTTCTGGAGATCCACGTCAACGAGAGAGAAATCGGGGGCTTTTGAGCCTACTGCGGGTACAGTGCCGTAAGTGTGGCACGCATTTCCGCTAAAGTATACAGTTTCCATATATATTAAATTAATTTAGTTGTCATTTCACGGCAACCGCCGCTTTCTGTATAACAATCGAGGATAGCTCATTGTTGAATCCGATCACTACATCGGCAACGATTCCGTCTTCTTTCGTGATTATCGTGACGGGAAATGCCGACGCGCCGCAGTCGCGCGCTAATGATTTCGCGCTCATCAACAGGTGTTCGCCCGGATTTATCGACGGGATTATTTCTTCGATTTCGTCAGTGTTGTTGGTGACGAATGCCCATATTATATCGGCGTTTACCGGGAGGGTGTCGACTGCTTTTCGGATTTCTTTGACTGTCGAGGCTGCGAATCCCGCTTTGGGGTCCATCAGCACCAGCAGTGTCAATGTGCGGAACGGGTCACCGGTGCGGCGCGAGTAGCGTTCGCCTGTGGTGGTGGGCAGGGAGAATCCCGGCAAGCGTTGTCCCGGGATGTTCTCGATGGCATAGTTGCTTTCCCTGAATTTCTCAAATATGTCGGGGTAGCGTGTCATCAGTTCCTGCTCGGCGGGAGCGACGCATAGAGGATTGGCGTCGGTAGTGTAATGGGCTATGATTGTTTGCTCGGCAAGCGCGCCGGGGTTGTTTTCTATCTCTGAAAACAATGGCATCCCATTTTTTCGGTTAAATGTGTAAAGGAACTCTTTACAAACCTCACCGTTTATTCTCATTACTCCTTCAATCGCAAGACAATTGTTTCCATTGACGGTGGTGTCGGGATGAATGGTGTACTCATATTTTTGCGGATTTGCGGCTATTTCCTCTATTTGATCGGCGAGGAACTGGGGGAGTAGCGAGCAGAATTGCACTCGCTTCTGTATGCCCGGTAGCACGTGGGTTGCTGAAGAGGGAAGAAATGGGATGGAATCCCAGTCGTAATGGTATTCGAGCAGTCTTTCACCGTGGAAATCATAGACGTTGCCCGAGTGATAGGCGGAAAATCCGTGTTGCTCGCCTGAAGGGGTCATCATCGTCCAGTCGATGACATAGCTGCAAGGGGAAAGCTTGTCACCCGGCGCTTCCATCGATTCAAGATTTATCTTATAGTCCACGTCAGGCTGAAGGCTCATCAGTATCTGATAGTCCACGTGAGATTTATAACATTGAGGATTCCTTAACGTGGTTATAACATCATTTATCCCTTGAGCGTTTGAAGCCAAGGGATAAATAAGGGCAATTGCTAAAAGCGATTTCAATTTCCCGTTCATAAATATAATAGTTGGTTAAAAGTATAACGAAAAAAGGGTCAAAAAAGTTTTGACCCCTGTGTTGAATGTATGCGATAAGTTTCGGTGGCTTGAATCACACATTGAATCGGAAGTGCATGATGTCGCCGTCGTTCACTACATATTCTTTTCCTTCTATGCTGAGCTTGCCGGCTTCCTTAACGCCTGTTTCGCCGCCGAGCGCCACATAGTCGTCATATTTTATCACCTCGGCGCGGATGAATCCTTTTTCAAAGTCGGTGTGGATGATGCCCGCGCACTGTGGCGCTTTGCTGCCTCTCATGAAGGTCCACGCTCTCACTTCGTCGGGTCCGGCGGTGAAATAGGTCTGCAAGTCAAGGAGCGCGTAGGCTGAACGGATGAGGCGGCTTACGCCCGATTCCTCAAGCCCTATTTCGTTGAGGAATTCCTGTCGTTCTTCCCAGGTGTCGAGTTCGGCTATATCGGCTTCGGTTTGAGCGGCTACAATGAGCAGCTGGGCTCCCTCGTCCTTTATCGCTTCACGAACGGCATCGACATATTTGTTGCCGTTTACGGCAGAAGCGTCGTCCACGTTGCACACATACAGAACCGGTTTTGAGGTTAGCAAGAAGAGCTCTTTGGCAAACTTGTTTTCGTCCACGCTGTCAAATGTCACCGAGCGTGCGGGTTTGCCTTGATCGAGAGCTTCCTTGAATTTGCAAAGAACTTCGTATTGCATTTTTGCGGTTTTGTCGCCGCCGGTCTGAGCCTGTTTTTGAGTTTTGGCAATGCGCGATTCAACAGTTTCAAGGTCTTTTAACTGCAATTCGTAATCGATAATTTCCTTGTCTCTCACCGGATCAACTGACCCGTCGACATGGGTGATGTTGTCGTTGTCGAAACAGCGTAGCACGTGGATGATGGCATCCGTTTCCCTGATATTGGCGAGAAATTTATTTCCGAGACCTTCGCCTTTGCTTGCTCCTTTGACCAAGCCGGCGATGTCGACGATTTCAACGGTTGCGGGAACTACGCTGCGGGGCTCGCACATTTCCACGAGCTTGTTGAGGCGCTCATCGGGAACGGTGATTACGCCTACATTGGGTTCTATAGTGCAAAACGGGAAGTTGGCTGACTGAGCCTTTGCGTTGGACAGACAGTTGAAAAGGGTTGATTTGCCNACATTGGGCAAACCTACTATTCCACATTGAAGAGCCATTATTCTTTCAGTATTAAAATTTAGCGCAAAGATACTCATTTTTGACGGAATAATAGGCAATTGCACCCGGTTTTAATGGCTCAATGCGAAAAGCNATCCNCTNNGGATNGTCNGGGNCTCTGTNNCNCAAAAGTNTAGGGATATAAATAANTAANTCAAGGTTCTTTTGCTGCCGTTTTGGCGNGGCGAGCCTGTGTCCNGTGTTTTGTGGGCGTGGTTCTCGCNGGCGCTCTTGGCGGGGGCAGCTGCCGCTTAGCAGCTCAAGGCTTGGGAGGGTGTTTGCCGCAGCCCCGGGATGGGGAG
>WFMA01000027.1 GCA_009177195.1 Bacteroidales bacterium
CTCTCCTCCAAGCGATGAATTGCCGTCTTTTTATATGCCGTCTCCTATCTCCTCCCGGCTCATGGACCCCATGGGCATTTTGCTTTGCAAAAAATAAAAAACAACATAAATGATAAGTAAATGGAATTACTTACCCCTTACTACAGAAGAACAAAAATTAGAGACGGAATTGGCGTCAAAATACGCCAACTGCCCGCCTATTAGCGAGCTACTGGTACAACGCGGCATAACATCGGTCGAGGAGGCGGAGAAATTTTTCCATCCCTCACTGAAGGATATGCACGACCCGTTCCTGATGCCCGATATGGACAAAGCTGTAAACAGGCTCAATAAAGCCATGGGGTCAAAGGAGAAGATAATGGTGTTTGGCGACTATGATGTCGATGGCACTACCGCCGTCGCGCTCGTCTACAAATACCTGCAAAATTTCTACTCCAACATCGAATATTATATCCCTACCCGTTATGATGAAGGGTATGGGATTTCAACCAAGACCATCGACGAAGCCCACGCTTCGGGGGTCAAGCTCATCATTATCCTCGATTGCGGTATCAAAGCCATCGAGGAGATAAAATATGCCGCGTCGCTCGGCATCGACTTCATCATCTGCGATCACCACGTGCCCGACGAGGAACTCCCCCCTGCGGTAGCGATTCTGAATCCTAAACTGGAGGGAAACACCTATCCGTGTCCCCATCTGTCGGGCTGCGGCGTGGGGTTCAAGTTCATGCAGGCGTTCGCCCGCAGCAACGACATCGATGAAAGCGACCTCGACAACATGCTCGATCTTGTCGCAGTGAGCATCGCCGCCGACATCGTGCCGATGGTAGGCGAAAACCGCATCATGGCATACTGGGGATTGAAACGCCTCAACTCCAATCCCAACGTGGGATTAAGGGCTATCATCAAGATATGTCAGCTCAGCAATTGCGAGATCACCATTAGCGACGTGATTTTCAAGATAGGTCCCCGCATAAACGCCTCGGGACGCATGCAGAGCGGAAGAGAAGCCGTGGAGCTGCTCGTTTCGCGCGATTTTGCCGACGCCTATCAGAGGGCGAAAAACATCGACCAGTACAACAAGGACCGCAAGGAGCTCGACAAGCGCATAACCGAGGAAGCCAACGCAATCATCGAAAAGCGCACCGACCTCCTCAACGACAAAAAGTCGATCGTGATCTACAACAAGGACTGGCACAAGGGTATTATCGGCATCGTAGCTTCGCGACTCACCGAGCTCTACTACAAGCCGTCGGTCGTGCTCACGCTGTCCAACGGACTCGCCACCGGCTCGTCGCGCTCAGTGCAGGGTTTTGACGTATACAGCGCCATCGACGCATCGCGCGACCTGCTGGAGAATTTCGGCGGTCACACCTATGCCGTAGGGCTTTCGCTGAAAGAAGAAAACATTCCCGAGTTCACCCGCCGCTTCGAAGAGTATGTGTCGAAAAACATACTGCCCTCGCAGCTCACTCCGCAACTCGACATCGACACCTATCTGACTTTCGCCGAAATAACTCCTGAATTCCTCGCGCTGCTGCGCAAATTCAACCCCTTCGGACCCGGCAACCAGAAACCGGTGTTCTGCTCGAGAGGTGTCACCGACTTCGGCACGAGCAAGCTCGTGGGCAAGCATCTCGAGCACATAAAACTCGAACTCGTCGACAACACGTCGGGGAAAGTGTTCAACGGCATCGCATTCAACATGAGCGAATACTTTGACCACATCCACAGCGGAAAGCCCTTCGACATCTGCTACACCATCGACGAGAACAAGCATCAGAGCGCGCAAGGCGCCGTGCAGTTGCAAGTCAAGGAGATCAGAATTTCCAATAACTGACACCGAGGATGCTTACGCCGGGCGAAGTCCTCAAAAAATATTGGGGATATGACTCTTTCCGACCGTTGCAGGCTGAAATCATAGATTCAGTCCTGAATGGTCGCGACACGCTCGGACTGCTCCCCACCGGCGGCGGAAAATCATTGACATTCCAGGTTCCGGCAATGCTCTTGCCGGGGCTTACCGTTGTCATCACCCCCCTCATCTCGCTCATGAAGGATCAGGTCGACAACCTCAGGGAGCGAGGCATAAGAGCCGTTTGCCTCCACTCGGGGCTCACCCGCTCGGAAACCCGCCTCGGGCTTGACCGCTGCCGTCTCGGGAAAGCGAAACTGCTCTACATCTCCCCCGAGAAACTGCGTGTCGAAACATTTGTGGCACGGCTGAAGGAAATGGAGATAAGCCTCATCGTTGTCGACGAAGCCCATTGCATCTCCCAATGGGGATATGACTTCCGCCCCTCCTATCTCAAAATCGGCGAGCTCCGCGANCTGATGCCCGGCGTTCCCGTCNTGGCGCTCACNGCGTCAGCCACCCCCGAGGNGGTGAGCGACATAATGTCGAAACTCAATTTCTCGGAAAAGAATATTTTCTCGAAAAGCTTCACGAGGGAGAATCTCTCTTACATCATCAGAAATGATTTCGACAAGGAGCGCCAGCTGCTCAACATACTAAACAACACCCGCGGGAGCGCCATCGTCTACGTAAGGTCCCGGAAACGAACCCGAGAAATAGCCTCGATGCTGCTCGCCAATGACATCTCAGCCGACTATTACCATGCNGGNCTTNCCNTGGAGGACAAAGNCGACAAGNAGAACNGATGGAAAGAGGGCAGCATAAGGGTGATGGTGGCGACCAACGCATTCGGCATGGGAATCGACAAGCCCGACGTGAGANCTGTGGTACNCGTCGATCTTCCCCCCTCGCTTGAGGAATATTATCAGGAGGCGGGAAGAGCCGGGCGNGACGGGCTCCCGGCGTTCGCCGTGTTGCTCGTGGCAAAGACCGACAAGGCGCGGCTCACACGAATAGTGACCGACGCATTTCCTCCGAAAGATTACATACGCCGTGTATATGAACTCGCCGGAAATTTCGTGAACGTGGCGGTGGGCAGCGGCTATGACAAGGTCTACAATTTCGACTTCGCGCTTTTCGTCAAGACCTACGACCTCCAGCCCGTTCCCGCGCGGAGCGCCATGAGACTGCTCACCCAAAGCGGCTACTTCGAATTCATGGAAGAGGTGTCGATGCAATCAAGGGTGATGATCATCGCCGACAAGGAAGAGCTCTATTCCGTTCATCTCGACGAGGAGGGAGAACAGGTGTTCACCATCCTGTTGAGAAGCTACACCGGCTTGTTTGCCGATTTCGTCTATATCAACGAGCCGCTGATAGCCCGCCGCGCCGATGTCAGCGAGCAGAAAGTCTATGAAACCCTGCTCGCACTGTCGAGAATGCACATCATTCAATATGTGCCGCGCCAGAATATGCCTTGTCTTTATTACACCACTTCACGCGAGTTGCCGAAATATATCGAAATACCGAAGTCGGTNTATGAAGTGCAGCGTGAGCGGCTCACGAAAAGGATAGAGGCGATGAAGGAATTCGCATTCGCCGACAGCGGATGCCGCGTGAATCTCATGCTCCAATATTTCGGAGAGAAGCCTGAAAAGCCATGCGGCAAGTGCGACCTGTGTCGTGAANGCAACCGNCTTGCGCCCACCNGAGATGAACACCGGCAGCTCATTGACNCGATCATCTACATTGCCGGGCAGCAACCGCGCACTCTCGACTACATCGTNAAGGAACTGTCGCCNCGCCGCAAAGANGATATAATNGACGCAGTGAGACACNTGCTCGGNAAAAAACGCCTCCTGCTCCACCCCGACGACACCATCACCGTGATTAAATAGCGAAATATCATGAGCCGCCATCTACTGTTATCAGCCATCTCACTTTTTCTCCTGCTCGCATGTTCCGAAAAGCCGCATAAGCAGGACGACATTGCCGCACGGATTGAAAACGTCTACTCGAAAGCGCGCAAGCAAATAATTAATCAAGATTATGCCACAGCTCTGTGCTCGCTACTTAATGCCGAAAAGATGGCTAAGGAAGCCGACAATGCGTATGTGTCAGGCACGATCCATCGTGAAATGGCACATCTGTTCAATCTCCTCGATGCTCCACAGCATGAATTATTAAAAGCCGAGGAGGCGTACCGTGATTTTTTCATCACAAGAGACACTGTTCTTATCCAACTGGCTTCAATCGACCTTGTCCGCGCCGCCGGAAATAACAGCGAAAAGGAATTTCTATTCTACCGCCATCTCGCAGACTCCCTTTTCAAGCAAATGCATGGCAATGACATGATTTCGCTATATCTGAAAACCGAAGCCCTGCGATCTAAGTCTCATGCAATTTTCTCTTTGAAGAAAGAAATGACACTACCTTATATGGACCAATCCGAGGAGCTGCTCAACTCTCTTCCTGAAGATTTCTTCAAGCCTGATTCAGTCAACAACATGTCATCATGGATCGGTTTTCTTCCCGGCAAAAGCGGCTCGCTACTGGAGTGCCTGTCGCCTGAACGAGCAAAGGAGCTATATCATGAACTTTCTGCGCGAGGAGTGACACTCACGGCAACTGAAACGGCACACACGGCAGATTTCATCAATGACTCAATCGATGTCGACAAAATTATATCCAACCATGCGGCAGCAAGCGACTCAATTCAGCGCTCGAAACAAAAAAGAGCTCTGGCTCGCTGGGCAATCCTCTCTATAACATTGATTGTCGCAGTGATTATCCTGTGTGCCGTGATTATTGCAAGAGAGCGCAAACGCAGCAAGGACCGCAGGCAATTCGTCAAGGAAGCATCCAATCTACGCGACCTTCTGCTATCAAAAGAGCGGCATATCGACGGGCTTGAAGAATATCTCAACACGCTATTCCATGAAAAATTCATAATGCTTGAAGAGCTTTGCGACCTCTTTATCATGCCTAACAAGTCAAGGAGCGAACAGAACCACATTTATACAAATGTAAAATCGATAGTGGAGGGATTCAAAATGGATGGAAAGCGTATGGCAGAAATCGGGGACTATGTAAACCGATACAAGAATAATATCGTCGACGACTTCAACCGTGATTTTCCGCAGTTCAAGGAGAGTGACAGATTTCTATTCGTCTACCTTTCCGCAGGGTTCTCGCGTCAAGCCATATCCTATTTCATTGACGAATCGGTGGAGGTGATTTCCAACCGCAAACTTAGGCTGAAAAACAAAATCCGCAACTCAGATGTCGCCGATAAGAATCGCTATCTCGACATCTTCTAACCCCTATGCAGAATCATGAAAAGGTATATTAGAATAATCCTGCCACTGCTTTTCATGTTGGCATCGCCTGTATATGATTACTCCGGCGAGGCTAAAAACAGCGACTCGCTCTCTTACTGGACTCGGCTCCAATCGACCGACAACCGATGGAGATTCTTTTCAGCCAACAAAATCATCCTGTCGATAGCGAATCACGGAAACGGTATAGCCCGTCTGCAACTTCACTGTGAAAACACTAATGAGTCAATCAAAACCGAAATAGCGCCGGGAACAACCCATAATTTCAGATTTGAAAAGGACGACAACACCCGATGGAGATTCTCGATAACCTCACCAGATGACCACAAAGCTCTTGTCGCAATAGCAAAACCCGCATAACGTATAAAGGATATGGATCAAACTACCGTATGATATGACATACTTATCATTATTTAAAGTATCTCGTTAATAATCTTTCTTTTAGCCTTTATCATTGATATTTCACACTGTATTCCGGATAACGGATATCCTCACCCAAATTCCTATTTTTGCAATAATCATTAACCATTTTTTTTTAATTATGAGGATATCAAATTTGCTAATGCTAATATTTGCAATTCCAATTCCACTAATTACCACAGCACAAGATTCATTCTGTCCTGAAGTACAACAATCTCGCATTCCATCCACTACCCCTCACTTTGTAACTCTATTCAAAGACACCTTTGAGTGGAGAGTTCAAGCAGGCGAACAGATTACTGTCGCAATTTCATATAGCTGTGACAGAGTAGCGACTGCAGCGATTTATAGCGTAGAAACGGACGAAGAATTAATTGGAAATTTCTATGGTAAAAGTGGTTTCGTAGAAAAGGATATGACTCGAAACATAAACAAACAATGGGTTTTCCATCTTTCGGCTACGGGTGACATATCCTTTCTCGCTGCTGGAGTATGGGATTTAACAAGACGCTAATATTATTTTTATTTTCATCTTCATCAATTATGAAATTTTCCACTTTAATTTTAATCCTGCTTTCAGGATTGCTTTGCAGTTGCAGCATGGACTGCGACACCGCAACCTCACCGCAACAAATCACTTCGGCACGTGAACTTGTTGAAAAAAACACATTCATCGATGTGCCCGACTATACCATTGCCGGACTTCCCGATTCAATCAGACTCGACCCGCAAAGAAGAGCGAAAATCGATGCCGCCCAATATCGATTCATTCGGAATATGGAGTATGACGGAACCCATTATTCAATCAAAATTGCTTCAGGCAGCGAGATTAATATTGACCAATCGCTCTTCGACGAGTTTGTAAAGATGTTTGTCACCGACAAGAATGAGTGGATCGACAGGATGATTGAATATAAAAAAATCAGAGGCGATAAAAGCAAAATAATCATGACCGATATCACCGATCCTGAATATCATGAATGCCTGTTGGATGGCAGAAACTTTTTCGGGGTGATTGAAATAAAGTGACTTTATCCGATCCCGAGCTCTTGCGCCGCTTTGTACATCAGCGACAGGGCGGCGTCACGCTCGTTAGGAATCTCTCCGTCAAGAATAGCGTTTTTTATGCGCTCCTTTATCATGCCCACCTCCCTGCATGGTGACAAGTGGAATATCTCCATAATCTCCTCGCCCGACACCGGAGGCTGGAAATTACGCACCCGATCCTTCTCCTCAAGTTTCACCATCTTTTCCTCGACGAGATCGAAATTTTCAAGGAACCGCTTCACCTTGTCCTGATTCTTTGAAGTAATGTCGGCGCGGCACAGGATCATCAGGTCGGAAATATCGTCGCCTGCGTCAAACAACAATCGCCTCACCGCCGAATCAGTCACCACATCCTCCACAAGAGCGATGGGGCGCATGTGGAGTTCGACAAGTTTCTGCACATATTTCATCTTTTCGTTAAGCGGCAGCCGCATATTCTTAAAAATGCGGGGAACCATCTTGGCGCCGATGAAATTGTGATTGTGGAATGTCCAGCCAATCTTCCCGTCCCAGCGTTTGGTCACCGGCTTGGCGATGTCATGCAGCAACGCGCCCCAGCGAAGCCACACGTTGTCACTCGCCCGCGCCACTTTGTCGACCACTTCCATCGTGTGGTAAAAATTATCCTTGTGTCCTTTCCCCTGCAAAACCTCTACGCCCGACATCGCTTCAAGCTCGGGGAAAATGTAGGAGAGCAATCCGCAGTTGTGGAGCAGCACCCAGCCGATCGACGGCATGGGCGAAGCCATTATCTTCATCAGCTCGTCGGCGATACGCTCCTTCGAGATGATTTCAATGCGCGAAGCGTTGCGTTTTATCGCCTCAAAAGTCTCGTCGTCGATAGTGAAAGCGAGCTGGGTAGCAAACCTGATTGCGCGCATCATGCGCAGAGGGTCGTCACTGAATGTTATGTCAGGATCAAGCGGAGTGCGTATCAGCTGATAATCGAGATCGCCAAGACCGTTATACGGGTCAA
Source organism: Bacteroidales bacterium (assembly GCA_009177195.1). Classification (GTDB taxonomy): domain Bacteria; phylum Bacteroidota; class Bacteroidia; order Bacteroidales; family Muribaculaceae; genus Muribaculum. The sequence goes on from WFMA01000027.1 coordinate 7,637, forward strand.
TCAATTCCCCGAAATTTCCGGCATTGACCGAAACAGCCATCGCATTGATGGTGAAATCGCGCCGGGCGAGGTCATCGTCAAGAGTTCCGTCTTCAACGATGGGCTTGCGGCTGTCACGCTGATAGGACTCGCGNCGAGCTCCGACAAACTCCAGTTCATAATCATGGTTCTTTACCTGGGCAGTCCCGAAATTACGAAACACGTTGCACTTGGCTCGCAAATTCTTCGCCACTGCCTCGGCGACTTCAATCCCGCTCCCCACGGTCACAAAATCAATATCCTTGGAATGGCGGTGAAGGAAAAGGTCTCTTACATATCCCCCCACCACGTAGCACTCGCGGTCAAGACTGTCGGCAACCATGCCAACTTTATGAAATATAGGTTGATCTATCCTGTCGGAAAGGTTCATCGGAAAAGTTAAAGTTATAACAGGCTTACAATCTCCTCAGGAGCGTTGGTGAGCGATTTAAGACCGCCTTCAGTAACTACATACGTGTTTTCAATACCTACCGCCCCGACATGAGGAATCACAAACTTAGGCTCAATAGCGATCACATTGTTAAGAGCCAGAACATCACGACTGCGCGGAGCCAACACGGGCAACTCGTTGATTTCGATTCCAACGCCATGACCGATAAAGCCGGCTTTCTGAGCATAGCCCATGAAGTAACGCTCCAAATCGCGCTCCTTGACCATGTCAGCAGCTATCTCATATAGCTTCGACGCAGCGACTCCGGGCACAGCCTCATGCTCAAGACGGCGGCAAATGTCGATTGAGCACTGATGGGCGCGTGTTGCCAACTCGTCAAGCGGCGTCAACGCATAGACTCGGGTCATGTCGGTCATGTAGCCGGTGAAATTACCGTTTGAATCCACCATTACGCTCATTCCGGCTTTGATGACGGTGCCGTCGGCGCCTACAGGCAGTGAAGGGTCAAGCCCCCTCCCACCCATTGCGAAATCGTAGGGGGTCGGAGCGTCGGCATTGTCGCCCACAAGAATGTTGGACATGAACAGCTCCATCGACTCGCCCGCAATGCGGAATTGTCCGAGGCACCCTTCAAGGCGCGACACGCGCTCAATCTCAATCTGCAATTCGATATCAGTCATCCCCTCCCGGTAAATGTGGGGGATGCGACGATAAACGCGCTCGTGCTTCACGCCCGACTGTTTAAGCTTTTCAATCTCATAAGGGCTCTTGACCGCACGGACACGCCTCATCAACGGCGACGCATTGACTCCGCGGATATCCTCGAAAGCCTTGTCAAGCCGCCCGAAAGTGACGCAATCAAGCGCCCCCATTTCGTAGCCTAACGTCTTAGGGCGTTCCAGTCCAAGTTCATCGATCTTGCCAAGTATCTGTTCAGGCTTGTGAATATAGACCACATTCTCACCCTTGATACCGACCGGGCGCCTGATAAAATANATCGCAGGACCGGCTGACGGAATATAAACATAGCCGTTTATGACACGTCCCGTTGTATAATATATATTTGTATTGCTCGTGACAAGCAATGCATCGACACCTTCAGCCGCCATCTCGGACTGGATGCGGCATATGCGCTGCTCAATCTCTTCGGCAGGAGTGAAAGCAAATAACGGTTCCATTTTCAATTGAGATTATGTTATCTTTTTTCAGTAGCAACGAACGTGACTCCGATTTGTTCAATATCGGCGAGGTTATCAACCCTCATCACGTGTCTCACCACTATTGAAGAGTCCTTTATGACGCGGGTCAATCCCGGCAGAGTGTCGGCATACTGATATTCGGCTCCGAATCCTCGTCCGTGCCAACGTCCGTAACGGTCGCAAAGCTGCATGTTCACGGTGTCGACACGCAACTTTCCCGACGCGTCGTGGCGCGTCACCTCAAGCCACAGATTGCGGTAAGGATAGGAATTGTTATGTCTCACCGCCACCATGAGCGTTCCAACGGCTGTAGAATCAGCCGTTTCGGGAACGAATCGGATTGAGTCGTTATAGAGCCAGCCCGCTTCAGGCAAACGCTGAAACTCGCTGTAGTCATTGCCGCTCACTCCGCATGATTGAAACAGAGCAAGCAAGCCCGTCAACATCAATAGCAGATATTTACTCATTTGTAGGCTGCTGAGGCTGTTTCGGCTGATTGTTAGTGTCACCGTCNTTACGGTTGCGGTCGTTGCGATCCCGACGAGGACGATTGCCGTTGTTATTCCGGTTCTCGCCGCCTTGACGGGGCGGACGCTGGCGGTTGCCGCCTTCACCCTGGGGGCGCTGTCGCTGCTGCTGCTGAGTGTCGCCGCCCGGCTGTCGCTGCGATTTGGGCTGGTTGCCACCGTTGTTGCCCGATGATGACGATCCTTTCTTTTTCTTCTTTTTCGCCTTGTCGAAGCGGGTCAAGGAATCCTGCCCCACAAGATCGACAAATTCTTTGCGCTCTGATCTTTTATCACCGCTCTCCAGCCCAAGTTTATCGGGCTTCTCGCCGCGCTTGTTCATAGAGATAACCTCAAACGCCCGCTCAACCGGAATGGTGACCAGATTGGCAGGAACTGACTTATCGGTTGAATAAGTGATTTCACGCTTAAAGATATCGCTCTTGAAATGATAATAAGTTCCGTCGACTGTTTCAAGCGTAATGTCGCGCGACGGCATCCGCTTGACACTCTCAACATAGGTGTCGACTTCAAAATTCAGGCAGCACTTGAGCTTGGCGCACTGTCCGGCAAGTTTCTGGGGATTCAGAGAAATATCCTGGAAACGGGCGGCGCTTGTTGCCACCGACACAAAATTAGTCATCCAGCTCGAACAGCATAACGGACGGCCGCATGGACCTATCCCGCCTATTCGCCCGGCTTCCTGACGAGCGCCGATCTGCTTCATCTCGATNCGCACCTTGAAGGTNTCGGCAAGCACCTTGATGAGCTGGCGGAANTCNACNCNCTCGTCGGCAATGTAATAGAAAATGGCTTTGTTNCCGTCGCCNTGANACTCNACNTCGCCNATNTTCATNTTNAGNTTCAGATNCTTTCGGCTATCTTGCGCGAACGAATCATCGTGTCGTTCTCCTTTGCCTTGGCTTCTTCATATTTTTCGATGTCGGCAGGCTTGGCTTTCCTGAATATGCGCCTTATTTCTGCATCGGGCTTAATATTAGCCTTCTTCATCTGAGTCGCCACGAGCTGACCGGTCAAAGTGACGGTGCCTATGTCATGACCCGGCGATGCTTCTACTGCGACAAGGTCGCCGATCTCAAGCTTGATGTTAGTGCTGTTC
>WFMA01000206.1 GCA_009177195.1 Bacteroidales bacterium
TCGATAAATGCAAATTTGCTGCTGCCGATCTTGCGGCGTATAATCTCATTTGCTCCCAGCCATCCGGAGCGGATGAACGCCGGCTCGAAGTAGTCACGCAAAAAGGTTTCCGAGTCGGTCATGCCGTTGCGGTTCGGGACCGACAAAATACCGTTGTGAGCGAACGCCATCTCGGCGGCTTCACCGGCGAACGATTTCCAGCAATGGCAATTTTTGAGCCCCTTTGCTCCGTGGGTGGCAATACGTGCGTGAATGATCATCGCAGTAGTGGAGGGGTCAATAGTGGCGGCAAGTCTGCGATATTTGGCGATGAAACGTGCGGCGCTCATGGTTTTGTAGGTCACTATTTCGCCGCCATGATTGTAGGCAAGGGCGAAGCCGTCGGGGTTGTTGTCTACGCTGTTTTGTATCGCTTCAATGGCGGGGAACTGCGCCCCGATGGGTTTTGCTATTAGAATGCACATAATTTTAATTGTTAAATGGTGAGTAGAAAATGCAGGGCGTGAAGTGCTGCGTTAATTGCGATGTGGAGGAGGTAAACCCCGGCGGCGTATACGCCAATCAATGCCGCCAGGGTGCGGAGTTTGCGGGTCATGCGTTAACAACCTTTGCAGTTATGCCGTGGTCGGCAAAATGTCTGGTGATCATATCACCCAGCCAAAGAGCAGCGTTACTGTAAGACATAAAGCCGTGCGCCGCCTCGTCTTTGTTGGTGAGTTCCGGCATTGCCAAGTCTTTGCGCGTCCTGATTCCGAAATTCATGACAGCGGCGAAAGTGTTGTTAAACCATGAGCAGATCCAGCCAATTTTTACGCCGTTTGCGGTCGCTGTCGCTCCGTCTTCATGTGCTTTGATAACTATGGTTATTTTCTTTGTTGTTGCGGTTGCTTTCATCGTGATAGTTTTTATAAGGTTGATATTTGAAGAGATGCCCGGTTAACGGTCAGATAGCACAACCGGAAGAGTTTTAACAGTCGCCCTCGACTACGTCGTAATAGTGGTAAAGGCTGTTTGTCGTCGGAACGGTGGCGCGGATGAACTCGCGGAAGCCGTCAAGAGTTAGCTCGCTTACATCCTCAGAGGTCCGGCAGTAAAGGCATACAGCCTCGCAGAATGTTATAATGGTTTGGATGCGGTCAACGCTCAGGGATCCGCGCCCTTTGCGAAATTCGATTGTGTGGTCGTTGGTAGTGTTGATCGTATAGTAACGAGCGGCGTTGTTACGGTCTTTTACTGATTTGCCCACACGGTCGGCGATGTCTTTAATCTTCAGCACCTGGGCGCCTAATGTCTTAACCGCTGCAAATTCCTGATTTTCGTTGTGGGTGCGTTCGTTGTAGCATCGTGAACGCCCAAATACTTTGTTGCTCGTTGCGTCATCGTTCAAATAAAGGTTGTAGAACAAGAGCAAACGAGATAGGGTGGCTTCGCGTTCGGCGGCTGTGTCGCCCAAAATCTCGCGCCCTATATGCACATGCAGCCCGCAACGGTTGTTGTCCCATGAAGTCGCGCCGAGCGATTTTAGACGGTCGCAAATCGGTTTCCATGTCTGGCGGCTTTTAGCGTCGGCGGGGATCAGCGGTATAGTGATGATTTCACAACCTGCGCCGTTCAACGATGCATCAGATTCGCAGAAGAACCAGTTGCGGGGCGTGCTGGTGAATTGGGCGCGGTCGGCATTGTTGGTAAATTCGGTTTCGAGCTCAACGCCGATGCGGTAGCCGGTGTAACCGTTGGCGGGGGTATTCATGGCGATGCGGTGCGATGCGTGGTAACTGTCAAAACCCTCGTACACGTTGCGGGTGTAGTTTGCCAATACGTAGGGATCGGCGGCGTTGATCGTCGAAGCCATTGCGCAGCTCTCAACCTGGGCGGGAGCAGCGGCGCGGCGAGCTCTGTTTGCGGAACCGTGTACGGCTGCGACGCTTTCGGCATCGTGATAGATATGGATTGTTACACCGTCAACCATTCCACAATTGATTTCTTCCAACGAGTTGAAGTGATCAGCGTTCGCCCAGTAGGACACGCAGCGCATGCCGTGCATAGGCACGTCGGTAATACCTGCGTCGTGTATGCTTTGGATGTGAGTGAGCAGGTAAACTGCATTCTCATGCACATGTAGATAGGCTTTCTTTAATTCGCTTGCGTTGCGTACTCCGTTGCCTGATGCTTTTACTGCGATCTTCTTAAATTCTCCGTTCTGTAACATAATTTGAATGATTTTTGTGCTATCTTTGCACTAACATAATTTGAATTTGCCCGGTTACTACTTCGTGAGGAGGAACGCCGGGCGTTTCGTTTTCCCCTCATCTCTGTATCACAAAGTTACGAAATGTTTCCGACATACCAAATATTTAAGCGATTTATTTTCAGATAGATAGCCATAAAATTATGCCCCTTTCCCACCATCCCAACACACACGAAAAATAACACGCTTTCCACCTGAATACAGCACTGCACACAACACCCAATCAACACACTTGCACAAACTCGCCAAAATAGCTATATTTGCAACAGAGAGCCCCGGAGCGCCGCACACAACACCCAATCACATAGTTAAAAATAGTTAACGCATTATGCAGTTCAGCAAAAAGGTTTCGGAGCTCTCAAGACTCTACAACATCGATCCTAAAGATGTGCTTTTCGCAATGCTCACCACCGCCGGCGCTTCCGTGGCGGAATCCTTTGCCGTGATCTTCCGACCGGCGGCAACAACTAACGCCAGCCTATCAAGCAAAGCGAGCAAGTACATAGGACAGCGCCCCGCCCTGCGCAAGCTAATGGATGAGCTCGGCAAGGATCCGGACAACGCAGACCAACCGGCAGCCAAACGCGGCAGACCCAGGGCGAAAGCTGCTGACCCTGTCGATGATGATACGCCAAGCATCGACTACACCGACAAGGACGCACTATTGAAGGAGTTGGCAAGGATAGCAGAGAGGAGCGAAAAGGATGGTGATAAATTGGCGGCGCTGAGGGAAATCGGGAGCCTTCAGCGTATGAAGCAGGAGGCGGCAGTCGAGGACGAAAAGCGGGTTACGTTTTATATTCCTTTGTCATTTGACCGGTGCGACGAACTATTGCAATACCTGCGCCGATATTACGCCGAAAAGCAAGCAAATCAATAGTTTAACCCCTTGTTATAGATAGTAATACGCCATTATTCGCCATACAGTGCCGGGGAGGTGACGGGGCACCCCCTTTGCGGTCCAAAATTTCTCGCATGTCACCCCTCTCAGAAATTTTTATTATAAAATTTTTTCAATTTTCATTTTCGGTCTTCCTCTGTACGCTTGTAACCTCGTTGTAACCCTCTGAAAGTCCGTTTCATTCGATGAAGATTTTATCGCTTCGTAACTTGTTGATATAGGCTGTCATAGAAGCGTCATTTTCAGGATGTAGGATAAATGAGTGTCAAATGCAGTCATTTTCGTCAAAAATGAGAGTCTTAACTTGTTGATATATTGTTCATTTAATAAAGACTGCAATATATGTAGGGTTGTATGATATGTTATATGAAAAATTATAGTAAATATCGGGTGAAATACGGGAAATATCTGAAAATATCTTTTGCGGTCTTGACCCTACATAACTTTCAATAATATAATTATCAGTGGCTTATACTTTATTTTCTCTTGCACTTATGTAGGGAGACATCTTACATTGCATATAGGCTTGTAAATACATAATAAACCATAACACTGTGTGTTAGGTTGTTTTTTAGGGGAGAACGCGCGAGAGCGAATTTATATGGATTTTATGCTGTTTCGGTGAGGTTTTATATTGTTAGAAAAGGTTTCATATATGGTTTTGTAAGGTTTATTGTTATTTGGAATGTATTAAAAACAATACTAAAACTTATTGTTTTCCCCTATTATACTTGCATATTATAGAAAATAGACTTACTTTTGCATTATAGAACGGATAGGTAGGCTTGCAACCTGCTGACAAGGAGAAGCCGTAACTCCTTCCGCTCTTTTACTTTTTACGGCATAACTCAAATTACGGCAATTATGGAGAATGAGATTTGGAAAGATATTCCCGGCTACGAAGGATTGTATCAGGTGAGTAATCTCGGGAGGGTAAAATCTATTCGTAAACGCAACCCGACAAAGGCTAACCCGTCAAATAGGAAGAGTGTAATTATGAAACCTTATAGTGCTGCCGCAAGATACTTGGGTGTAGTATTAAGGAAAGATGGTACATCTCGGACATGCACCGTTCATCGTCTCGTAGCACAAACCTTTCTTCCCAATCCATTAGGATTTCCCTGCGTGAATCATAAGGATGCAAACTGCTTTAATAATCGTCTTGATAATCTTGAATGGTGTACTCAAGAATACAATGTCAATCATGGTGATGCGAATCTCAAAAGAAGTCAAAGTAATTTAGAGCACGCACCCAATTATGGGAAAATGGTTTGCGCTTATACTAAAGACGGAGAGTATATTGACACTTATTCATCAATCGGAGAAGCGGCTAAGGTTCTTAATATCCATACTGCTTATGCAAGGGCGATAAGATATTATGTAGACAGATGTTGCAATGGTAAGCAAGCAACTGCCTATGGCTATAAATGGAGATATGCTTAATCTTCAACTGCGTAATTTAACAACTGCGAGAATATGAATAGACGAATACTTTTCAGAGGACAACGAGTAGAAGATGGCAAGTGGATAATCGGTCATTTATGGCAAGATGATGACGACCACTTCCCGATGATACACCAGAACGGCACACTTGACAAATGGGAGCAAGTAAAAGAAGAAACCGTAGGTCAGTTTACGGGACTCACAGATTGTAAAGGCATTGACATCTTTGAGGGTGATATTCTATCAACAGATTTAGCCAGACCTTTCTGTGAGGTGGTATTTAGAAGCGGATGCTTTGCACTTCGTCTGAATGATGGTGGAGAAGATTTCTATGATATACTCGCTCCGCTTGAAGATAATATCATTAAGACCAAATATCATTCAGTCGTCGGCAACATCCACTCTAACCCCGAACTCCTAAAATCTGAGTGATATGGATAGCGAGAAACTATATGGCGNGGCTCGTTNCGNGATTTTAATAACCCAAAACAGATAATCCCGCAATGGCAANAANATATGGCACATTGGGCTAACNGCCGGGAGCTATGGNNTTCATTCGACTTCAAGGAGTTTGAGCCGAGAAAAGGATTTGTATGCAGTGAATATTTTACCAATAAAGAATTAGCGATATGACCCAAGAGATTAAGATTGGCGACCGAGTAATGTGTACCGATGACGGAAACCTCGGCATAGTGACTTTCGTAGATATTGACGAGGGCAAAGGCATAAACAATGGCTATGAGGNCAAGTTTGATAACGGTGACGAGGAATGGANTAGCGCGGATATGATTGTGCTATCCGAGGAACCTCCGTATGATAGGGCTAAAGATTTTGCCACAAGGTTATGCGAACTTCTTCGGGAGTTTAACGCTGAGTTGGGTTATTCACCAGATAATGCGATTATAGCAAGCATAGACGTTGGCTGCCATACGCTAACAGAGATTTGGTGGGATATGCCCAAAAAGAAGTGGGCTATAACTCCCGATAATGTTATGGACTTTGAAGATAATTGAGATATGACCCAAGAAGACTACGAGCGCATATTACAATATGATTATCTGTCCGATGACATAAAAATACTACAGGAAATGGCTATTTGTTTTAGGACACACGATACCAGACACTTCAGCGATAGAGAGTTTAGAAGAATGTTCGACAGAGCAATTTTCTTATGTCAAGATATGCTTCCTGATGTATTTGAGATCAAGATCAAAGAATTAGCAAAGGAAAGGGGNGAGTTATGACCCCGANATTCACAACACNNTGCTTTATACGCAAGAATACCCCAGAGCTTCGCAAGAAGTTGGAGGAGTTGGGATATAAAGAAGATGATTTATTTGACAATTCTAATGAAAATTGGTTATACTGTAATCCTATCACTTGGGATGGTATAGTTATCTCAGGTGAGTATACTGATTTTAATGAAGGCGAAGTCGATTATGATGAATCTCTTGAAGATTATGGTATTGACTGCGGCACTAACGAGCAACTATTTATTGCGTTAGCCGCATTGCGTGAGGATAGCGACAAATTCCAATGGTTCTGTGACGATGAGGAAGCCGAGAACAAGTCACTATTTTTCTGTGAGTATGACGATGTGAATATGCACATCCACAATGAAATGGACGGTTGGAATTGCGAGGGTTTTCACAAAGCCACTCCAGCCGAGTTGATTGAACACTTCAAAGCGAAATGAACATGACTGAAATACAACGGCTTGAAGCAAAGATAGCGGAACTCAAACGCAAAGAAAAGTTCCTGAATGACTTGAAAGAAGTGAAATGCCCTTTCTGTGGCGGCAGTCTGGATTATGAGGTTCACTTCAGTAAAGATTTCTACGGCTACGAGTATGACGCTAAAGGTAAGATATTCTGCACAGATTGCGGATGCTTCGGTAAGGAATATGAAACTAAACATAACGCCAACGACGGAGAGGAGAATAATATGTTGGAGCAGTTCGGAGAGCTGTCCGATGTCCTATATATCCTAAAACGCTACGCAAAACATTAGCCCTATGCCCTCCATCCGCAAGACAAAGAAACGCCTGAAGAGGGAGATAGCAGACGATAGGTTGGATATGTCCGACTTGGAGCGCGTCAAATTCCCGACGTTGCGTCAATGTCTCCTTTATGATGCGCTCCGACACGACATTGAGCTACTTGAACAAGATTTACAAACACTAAATAGGAAGAAATGATGAAAAAGATTAAAAGTATTTTCAAGAAGTTACACGACAAGTTACTCCGCAAGAAAATAAGCAGAGCAATTTGGGGAGAGAAGTTTGACGGCGTTACATCAATTCATCAATGGAGAGTTGGTAATGCCGGTTGTACAGAGGGTGTTACTTTTTGAGATAGTCGGGATCGTCTAAAAGTACAGAAAGAGAGAAGTCCATATTATACCCACAGTTCTTACAAACGGCAGTAACAATCGGATTATACTCAAAGGTTAAGGATTGCATGTGGATTTTATTGCCCTCTCTCATTCGAGAAATTTTTTGATATTCATAAGTGTTGACTGCTAAGTCTGCACACCCACACATCAAGCATTTAGGAGCTCCTACTTTTCGACCAAGAGCCTCAAGAACTTTAGGCATTTCTTTTATTTCCATAATAATTAAAATTAAAAAATTGACAATACAAATATAACACAATCAGCCGGGATCTACAAATCTCCATAATAATTAGATTTAAAAGTTTGACACCTTTGATTCCGGCTGATTTAATTAAAAAGGAAGAAGATGATAACAATAACGTGGCACTTAATTCTATATATGCTGATTGAAATAGTCGGCTTTATATGGGCTATATGTAGTGATGATACAGAACATGGTTATGTAGGATTATCCACACGTGATTGTAGAATTATGCTATGGATAATATTGTCAATCATATTCACTACTATCTATGGTGGAATATTTTGGTGGTGATATGAGCGAAGTTTTGAACTACTACCGAAATTGCGTCTACTATTTCCGCTGTGACGGAATGTGCGGACGTTTGCTTGAAAGCCATCGTAAAGTTACCCCTTGCATTTACCGCTTTAACTGCCCTTTCTTTGAGGCAGACCCAAGTTTAACAAATAAAGATGAAGATTTATGCCAACCAAAGAAGAAATAAGAAAGATAGCGAGGCGCTTTTCCGAGGAGACTTCCAACGGCGATGCGCTTGACCCGCACATTGATTTCGCAGCTCAGTATGCGGAAGAGGTTATAGGGTGGCTCGCAGACCGCTATTGCCTTGTGGAGAAAAGCGAAGTGCTTAACGAATATGAGGACGCTTTGTCGGAGGGTAAGCATTGTCACCCTAAGCACCAAATTCAAAGCCGCACAAGAGTTAGAGAATTAGAGCGTGTCTTCGGCAAAGAAATGTTTGAGGAATGAAACGACACGGAAATTATGAATTACCATCTCCAGAAGAATTGCTGACCGACTGCGGCGTTGATGGTTGTTCGCAGGAATATTTCAGCAAGCAACTCCAGCGACATAAGCAGAAGTATCGCAATGATAAACGACACAATAAGAAGATTAAGGCGTACCACCATAAAAAGAAATGAACGGTAAGATATATGAATTTGACCCGCTTATTTACCCTACAAGGATATGGGTGGGCGTGAATGTACCTGACAAGGATATAGCCGAGCGATTTTACAGTCTTTTGTCGGACGGCTCAATAGATGATTTTGAGGACACGGGCAATAAGGGCGCTGTTGCCACTTGTTATCTCGTTGTCGAAAAAGAGAGTAATTGGAAAGGCGTATTTTGCCACATCCAGCGTCCGAAATTGACTGGGGTTGGTGTGATGGCTCACGAAGCGGAACATATTGTGTGTTGGATATGCGAGCAGTTCGGCATTGAATCCACGACCTTTGGCGACAGCGAGCCGAGGGCGTATCTTATTCAGTGGGTTGCCAATTGTATTAACGAAGTNAAATGTAAGAAGAAATGAAAGCAAAAGAAATACTGAGACATATCTGGCGCGGCTTATCATTAGCCCTTGCGCTTGCGGTCTTTATTATTTTAGTGTTATCACTCGGCACAGGTGCGTCAATCATTATCGCCCTTATCGGTAAGATGATTGGAATAGGCAAAGATATTTTTATCTATATTGTCCTATTCGTTTGCATTGATAAAGCGTGGGATGCCCTTGCTTGGGTGGTCGGCAAGATAGCCGAAAGAGAGGAACAAAAGAAAGAGAAACAATATTTTGAACGTAGAAAGTTATGACCAACATCCTTTTAATCATCATCGCCGTGCTTTTGGCAGTGCGGATAGTCCTGCAAGTTAGGCAGGGGAAGAGAGCGTTTGAGAAAGTGCGTACTGAGGTTATAGAGGTACAGAACACATGTGACCTATGGGTGTCGCAGGAGAATGTGTGGGATACGATACGCAGACGAGGAGAGGACGGATTTGAGCTTGTGCAAGTCCTGTATAAAAAAGGCGATATTTGCCCTTACGCTCTCTTTTTCACCCGGAAGAAGATTAGGAATTTTTATGAGGAATGAGGTATGCTAAAATTCATTCAGACACATCCGGCTGGTGGCGATTGCACCGCGCCCTATGACGTGATATTGGATAAGCCTTACACCGTAGGTGAGTTCATCAGCGAAGTGCTGACAACACGACCTAAGGAATGGGGCGAGTTCTTTGTTCGGTACAAAGGAAGTGGCTATTTTGACCGCATGGCGAGAGCAGAATACCGATATGGCGAAATGAAGAATCGCCACGGCGAAAAGACCGCCATTCCCGAAGAATACGCTGTAATGCCTATCAAAGAGGTTAAAGCTGCCGGAGGTTGGTCGGTTATGGACTATAATCTGATAATTGATTGAGTATGATTGACGCAAAGACACTACATATTGGCTCGCACGTCATGGTGGATGGCGTGAGGGCAAGAGTGACGGATATTGAGTCAACCTATAATTGGTCTGACGATACTCGTTTGCTCTTTTATGCTATAATTGATGGAGAAAAGCGGACTTGTGGTGGTTTTTCTCAATGCGATAAAATTGAGCCTATCCCCATAACCGAGGGGCTACTGACCGAGTTGGGGTTTGAGAAAAAGATGCAATTTGGTAATTGGGTTTGGTATAAGCAATTCGACAATTACCTGTTGCGGTCTGTCTATAAAAGTTCAAATCAATGGGATTTCAGTATTCTTGTCGCTCATTCTACTTGCAGATTATCTATGTTTCGCAAACTGCAATATCTACACGAACTTGAAGCGATGTCGTATCTGACTACCAAAACTGAACTGATTGAGGATTAGTAAGGAGGTTAGGGTCTTTAGGGTCTTTAGGGAGAAAAAGAGGTAAATATAAAAAAGATGATATATGAGCAAATATATAATCGGCATAGATCCCGGTTTTGCAGGGGGCGTAGTGATACTTGACGGAGAAAACGGTGAGGTGGTGGAGTGTGCGAAAATGCCCTCTACGCCTATGGATATACTCGCTTTTCTGCAAAGATATGGCGAGGGAGTGTGCTACATGGAGGCTGTCGGCTATGGTATGCCGGGGCAGTCAAGTAAGGCTACGGCTACATTTGCACGTCACAACGGACATTTGGAAATGGCACTTTTGGCGTGTGGTATTCCTACAATAATGGTTACTCCGACAAAGTGGCAGAAACACTTTAATCTCGGTAGTAAGAAAGGCGAGAGCAAAACCTCGCACAAGAATAGAATTAAAGCCTTTGCGCAGACACGTTTCCCCAAGCAAAAGGTGACGCTGTGGGCGGCTGACGCTTTGGCTATTGCAAGTTATGGATTTGAAATGAGGACAAAGTAATGGACGTGAGTTTTCAGCGCACAACATCTTCGGATGAATGGTACACGCCGAGGGAGATTGTCGGGGCATTAGGCGTGTTTGATTTAGATCCATGCGCTCCGAGCCGACAATTCTACACTGCAAAGGAGTGTTACACAAAAGCCGAAGATGGTTTGAAACAACCGTGGTTTGGGCGTGTGTGGTGTAATCCTCCGTATTCGCGCAAACTTATCGCTCCCTTTATCCGTAAAATGGCAGAGCATGGGAATGGCATTGCACTTATCTTCAACCGCATGGATATTGCCCTTTGGCATGAAGTAATCTTTCCTACGGCTACAGCAATGCTTGTAATGCGTGGGCGCGTCAAATTTATGCGTCCAGACGGTACGCAAGGCGATGCTGCGGGATGTGGCAGTGTGCTTGTCGCATGGGGGGGGGGGTAAACGACTGGGCATTAGGAAATTGTAAAATAAGTGGGAAATTTATCAAACTGAAAACATGAGAGTGATTAAAGAGGGCAAGAAGCCTCCAAAGGAGATAGAGAAAGAATGTGGGCAATGCGGATGTGTGTTTGCATACGAGCGTGGCGATGTAAAAAGTGCAACGCAATACAATTACACTGAGCATTATGTTATTTGCCCGACTTGCAAGAAAGCGATTGGGGTAGATTATTTTCCGAATTACTAATGGCTAAAGACTACATAGATAAGTTGGCGAATGAGTTTTATCGGCTCATGAAGGGGGATGTGCTAACTAAGGGGTTGGAGGAGAAACGTCCTGCGGACAGAATCGGCGTGTTTCAGGAGCTGCTGATTGTGGCTCTTAAGAAGTCAACGCTCTGTTGCTTCAATGGCAGACCATACTATTTTGATGGGCGGATTTATGTGCAGCTCGGCAAGGATAGTTGGGATGCGTTCAATTCGCTTGTGTTGAGGATTGCTGACCGGTGCGGTCTGCCTCCGGGCGACAAGACCAAGCTGGAGGGAGTGAAGAAGGTATGCCGGGGCGAAGTGTCATTGAAGCAGTTGGAGCCGGATAGTTCAATCATCGTGCTTCGGAACGGAGTGCTGGACTTGGAGAAGAATCAGTTTTTCAAGTTCAACAAGCGTTTCAAGCAGGTGACGCAGATGGATTTCGACTATGAGCCGGAAGCGGTACCTAATGTGTGGACCNATTATTTCCTNGNTGCNGTCCTCGACNANNAGTGCNAAAANGTACTTNAGGAGTTTATGGNCGCGATCTTCATTGANCGAAGAAAANTCAAGATTGAGAAGATGNTCATTCTTTATGGCGCAGGGAGTAACGGAAAGAGTGTTATTCAGTCTACGCTTATCGGCTTGCTTGGTGAAGAAAATGTGAAAACACTCGCAATATCCGACCTTATCAGCGGCTCGGAACGTAAGCAGAATATCGCTTCTATCAACGGCAAGCGTCTCAACTATTGCTCGGAGATTCAGACAAAGGAGTTCGGGCAGAACGCTGACGCGCTGAAGGCGTTGATAAGCGGTGAGCCATTCGAGGTACGGTTGGTTTATATCAACAATTTTACGGCACGAAACATCCCTTTATTGATGGCAAACGCAAATAAAATTCCCTACATGAAGGATTTCAGTCATGGTTTGGCGCGCCGGCTTATTATCCTGCCCTTTGAGAATGTAATTGAGGAACAGAATCAGAACAAGCAGCTCGCGAAGGAATTGCAAAAAGAATATCCCGCTATCCTCAACTGGATTCTTGCCGGGCGGCAAAGGTTGGTCAACAATGGCTACCAGTTCACACTCACGCAGGAATTGAAAGAGATTGTCAATGACAAGATGGCAGAGAGTTCATCGGTGCTTTCGTTTATGAAGGCTAAGGACTATAACCGCTCCATACTTGATTTAGAACACGAAATCAAATGGCTTGAAGCTCAAAAGCTCTATTATGCCTATGTAGCGTGGTGCGCTCAGGAGGGTTTGACTCCCGATTCAGTCAAGAAGTTCGGCACAACACTCGCTGAGGCTGGATTTGCCAAGCGGAGGACTCCCGAAGGAAATCTCTATGGGGTCTATCTATCCGCTATGCGACCGATTAAGGAGGAGTTCAAGCGCAAGAACGAGAATGACCTTGTAGAAGGTATGGATAATCTGGCGTATTGGTGCCACGTCAGCCGACAGACGATTGAGAAAATGGTGAGGTGTAACCTGTTGGAGGGTTGCTATCGCAAGGAGGGACGCAGATATTGGTTTATGCTTGACAAGAGCCGTAAGGCGGTCAAGAAGTTCCTCCGCAAAGTTGACGGACGCACGGCAGACGGCAAAGTGCCGGCTGAGTTAAAGGCAGCTCGCAGGGCATTTAATTCTGACATGAAGGAACGAGGGCTACCATATCGCAAGGCGGAGAACTACGACCCCCACGCTGTCGGCATCATCTATGTGACCGACGAGTTCAATTACCAGCTTGACAAGGACGATTATGAGCGTTTTATCAAATTCAAGAAATAAGTGATATGGATAATAGTCAAGATAAACAAGAGTATGAGATTAAGCAACATAGGACTTTCCAAGAGTATATGAAGAATACAATGGAACATAATGAGGCAATTCGCGAACGTGTCCTTACACAATTAAATTCTGTGCAAGACCCCAATCCCATTGAGCATAAGATAACAATTCCTATTCCCGAAGATGTAAAGTGGGAAGCGGTTGGCAGAGGTTATGCTTCGGTGCTTATGGAGAAACAAGCGAGAATTGACCGGCTTGAAAGGCTTATCCATGTTCTTTATGAAAATATCTGCAAGGGGGTGGAGTCAAATGTTATCTATGACGATGATTTGGAGTCGCATTTCTTTTCTGAGATATTGGATAAGGTTGCAGAACTTAAAAATAAATGATATGAGCAAGAAGAACGTGGTTGCCAGGGTCGGCAATTTTGAGATTACAAAGGACGGAGGTTCGGAACACGATTATCTCCGCATCAAGTCTATCAATGGCAGCTGGAGCATTTCGCATAGAGATGATTCACCTATGTATGGGGTATGGATGCAGATGTGCAAAGACCCCGAATATCACAAGGGCATGGCAGTGCTGATTGTGATGTCGTATCATCTGACAAATTCGTTCGTCGATAAAGAGTTTGTGGAAGACTTCTTTAACGCCTATGACGCAATGCAGAAACGTAGAGTAGAGCGCGCCCCGATTCCTACTGAGGAAGAAGAAGCCGAGGCTATCAGAGAAATGGAAGTGTTGGAGGACGCTAAAAAGTTGCTTGACGGAGAATAAGGCATTATATTTTCCTCTGTTTAGTTGCATTTGTGACTAAAATAGCATACCTTTGCACTTATAAGACAAGCCACAAGAGCTTCATGATTCCGAAAGGGATTGTGAGGCTCTTTTTCTTTTTACACCTATGGCAGTAGAATACACTCTTTGGATGCAGAAGACAAAAGCCGGAAGCGGAGTCAAGGATTCGCTCGCTTCGTTCGGTTTTGCCGTGTGCGACATTCCGTGGGCTGACGATGAGACCCAAGACGTGGCTGTGCGTGAATGGGCTGGAGAGCACGGAGAGGACGCATACATTCCTCCGAGCGGATTAAAACTGAAAGCCTACGACATGGAGGTGGAGTTTTGCTACAAGGGCAATGTGAACACTGCATATTCTGCTTACAAGGCACTCCGTAACTATCTGACCGGAATTGACGGAAGCGGTGGCGATCTGATGCTTTACGACCCTTATTGGCGCAAAGGGCGCGCAAAGGTCAGGGTGAAGAAAATTGGAGATCTTGAGCCGCATAGGAATAACGCCGGGGAGGTGCTCGCTTGTAAGGTAGTTTTCCGTGTGGCTGACCCGATGACTGAAATCGGTGTCGGGACAAATACCAGTGGTGAAATCATAAGTTTGGGCGCAGTATGAGTTGGGAGATAAGAAGCAAGGACGGCGTTGTCAAAGCGATTGCCGAAAAAGTTGAGTATAACGACGAGTGGATGCAGGAGTGCTATGTGTCCGCTACTATCGAATCCCCTGCTCCTATCGACTTTCAGATAGGCGACTATTTGATATATCGTGACGAGCGGTTTGAAATCAACTATGCTCCCGGCAAAATCAAGTCCGCGCCACAATATGAAAAGGGGGATGCGTTCAAATATGAGAACGTGAAATTCAACTCGCTCGCCGATGAACTGACGCAGTGCGACTTTCTGGATGTGGTGCTTAATGATAATCAGCTTCACTTCACCGGACTGCCTAAGTTTTCGTTCTACGGCGGTGTCAAGCAACTTGCCGCCCGCATACAGGCGAATCTGGACCGCGCCTATGGCAAGAATACTTGGCAAGTAAAGATTGCTGAGGAGTTTTCCGGCACGGAGGAAAGGAATGTGTCAGTTGACAACATCAAGGTGCAGGGAGCTTTGTCGATCCTTGTAAATGACTTCAAGACTTATTACGCCATTAAGGGCAGAACGCTCACGATTGGAGCCGCAGGGATTCCTGCGGACCATTTGTTTAAGTATGGCAAGGGGCAAGGTCTTTATGAGATTGAGGAGAATGCCGAGGCAGACCAGCAGATTGTTACCCGTCTGCGCGCATACGGTTCTACCCGCAATATTCCGCACAGATACTACAACGATCTTTCGGGAGCGGACGGCAAGAAGCTGATACCGGATAACATGGCGGTGCAGTACCTTATGCTGCCGGAGTTCCCTTATACTACGCAAGACCCTTACATTGACTCCAAGAACATTGACGCTCTCGGAGTGAGAGAGGGCACTCTCTTCTTTGACGGGTCAAACCCGGACCTCCCCGAAACCTATCCATCTATTGAGGGGATGACCGCCGAGCAATTGAAAGCCGCCGGCGTGCCTTGCAATGCCACCGGAGAGCTTGACGTGCTTGTGTCGGCTGAACAAATGACTGATAATGGTGTCGGCAAGATTGAGGGGGATGCCTTTGAGGGCAATGCCACGACTACGGCTGAGCCGGCAACATTCAAGGTTACGATTAAGGATGTCGGCTTTGACATCAACGACCATCTCACTACGCAAGCTGCCACCATTTCTTTCAAGAGCGGAATGCTCGGAGGGAGGGAGTTTGAGATTGTAGATTGCAAGAAAGACGGCAATAATTATGTGCTGGAACTTAACCGTGTATTCGATGAGGATATAAAGTTGTGGTTCCCTTACAAGGATTACAATGCCAAGCAGGATGATAAGTTTGTGCTTCTCAATATCAAGATGCCGGAGGTGTATATCAAGGCGGCTTCGCAACTACTCAAAGAGAGAGCGCAGGCTTGGCTTGACAAAAATGACTATTCACGCTCGGTGTATGCTCCGAAGATCGATGAAATCTTCATGGCACGCCAGCATGACACAGCTATGGCGAGCGGGGGCACAATCAAGTCTCTGCATGATACGCTGAGAGCCGGGGTGCAGTTGCTCTTTGAGGACGAGGACCTGCACATTGATGCTGCAATCTTCATTGACCGCCTTACGATTGTCGAGGGTGAAGGACCGATTCCTACCTACGAGGTGGTGCTGAAAGAAGAAAAGACCGTTGGGCGGCTTGATAAAATGCAGAATCAGATTGACTCGCTCGCTGCGGGTCAAGGTCAGGGAGGTGGCGGCTATACCGCTTCGCAAATACGCAGCCTTATCAACGCATACGGCGGACAGCTGTTTCTCTCCAAACTGAAAGATGACCGAAGCGCGGGGTTGATAGCGAGCGACAAAGGATTTGACGTTGGAGATTTCCTTGCGGGGGCGAGCGGCGCACGTCTCGGCAAAGACGCTGAGACCGGGAAAACGCATCTGGAAGTGGACTACATCTATGCGAGGGTCAAGGCTTACTTTGAGTCGCTCACCATCATGGAAGCCAATACCCTTGCGGGAAAGCAATACATCACTCCCGGCGGCTCTATCAAGTGCGCGAAAGTGGAAGAGACCGAGACCGCCTACCGTTGCTATTTCCTGTCGGAACAGGACGGAGAGAAGACGGAAACCAAGATAATTGTCGGAGACCAAGCTATCTCCGAGATGTTCAACGCAGCCACCGGCACAGCCAACAAGGTCAGCAATCACCGCTATTGGCGATTGGTAACTGCGGTGAACAATGACGCATACGCTGACGAGACAGGGAACCGTTACGGCTACATAGACCTATCCAAAAGCGACTGTGAGAACAACAGCGATGAGCCTAAAGAGGGCGACATTATAGACCAGTTCGGCAACCGCAACGACAGTACACGTCAGGCGGCAATGGTGTTTGACACGGTAAGTCCGGCTGACGCTCCAAGCATCAAGCTGTTCGTCCGCATTGGCTCAGGCGATACAAATGCGGAACACTATTCGCTCGACAAGCGCGATATCATCTCCTACGGCTACGATTCAGTCAAAGGGAACGCCTATTTCCGCTGTTACGGCGACACGTATTTCGGAGCGAGGGATGCCGGCTCATTCATAGAGTTTAACGAGCAGGAGAAATCGGTGCATCTCAACAACGTGGTGGTGTCGTTGGGGTCGAAGATTGGCGACCGGACGTTTGAGCAGCTGCTGGAGGGTGTGGACGCAGGGAAGTATTTGCGGGAGGCGTTGCGGGAGTCGACGGTAGTCGACAACGGGCTTGTGCTGACCTCGGCGGTGCTGCTGGGGTACACGAACTCCGCTGGGGAGCGTGTGACGATGGCGGGTCATAACGGGCTTGTTCCTTCGTCGATAACGGACGCTGTGAAGAGGGGCAGGGTGATAGCTTCGTTCTGGGGGGGCGGGATGACGGACCGTTACTATGACGCGGCGGGGGCTTTGCGGGAAACTGCGTTGACTTCGGGGTATGCGGCATCGTTGGTGAGGATGGACGGGACGGGGTATTTCTGCGGGGGCAATATACGGTTTGAAAAGGATTACGCTCTTTTCGGGAGCGAGGAGAAGGGGGTGAGGATTGGCGTTGACGGCTCGTTTATGGTGGGCAGCGGGGTGACGTTCAACGTGGGTAATGTGAGCGGGCTGGAGAACACTCTCAGTGAGCTCGCCAATTTCAATATAGGGCTGAACAATCTGCTCGTGCCGATAGGCAAGGATGGCAAGCCTAAGTCGTGGACTTATGCGGCGACGAATCCCGACGACATAGAGTCGGTGATGGTGACGAAGGGGTTGTGGTCCACTAAGTATGTTTCGACGAAAGGCGTTTCGGAGGATAGCGGGACCGGCACCGGCACGGTGGTGAATCTGCTGCGGGCTTGGGAGGACTACAATCCGAACTTGGCTGACAGCTACGCGCTGTCGGCGGGGCTTGGCTACAGCCTGTACAACGAGCAGCTGTCTCTTGCGGGGCGGGTGAGCCTGTTGGAGGACGGTGCGGCTGTGTCGTTGGAGAATTATTACACGAAGTCGCAGAGCGACGGGCGGTATTATACGAAGACTGAGAGCGACAGCCGTTTTCAGCCGGCGGGAGACTATGCTCTGGCTTCGGCGCTCGCAGGGTATCTGCCGCTGACGGGCGGGACGCTGACGGGAAAGCTGACCGCTGAAGCTGGGGTGCTGGCTGAAAGCCCTGATTATGGCGAGGGGCTTGAGGTGCGCCGTAGCGGCATACGGAACGCCGCAATCAAATTCTCGAACACAGCCGGATTGTTGGGTTATATCGGCATAGGCAGCGCGGCGGGAGCGGAGAAGTTCCGATACCAACCGTGCTTTAAATCGCCGAGCAGCGCGGCGGACCTTCTGATTTGGACTGAGGGCAACGACGGCGCGGGCAGCGGGCTGGATGCGGATTTGCTCGACGGGTACCATGAGTCAAGTTTCTTGAGATACAGAGGGGGCTTGTCGGATGCGACAAATGCCGTAGCCGGAGTGGGAACATACGGATGGAACGCAAGCGCGACAGGGTTCGGGTCTCCATACGGCGACTCCCTTGTGATTCAAGGACAGTCGACCTGGTATAACCGACTTGACTTTAGAACTGACGGACGAATTGACTTTTGGCAGGCGATCAATCCGTCGTCGCTGGCGGGGTGCATGGCGAGAAAGGGCACTATCGCATATCTGACAGATAATGTCAGATCGGCTTCGCAGCTCGCCACTGCTCGCAAAATCTTCGGCAACGATTTTGACGGCACTGCCGACATCTCAGTCATGGCGCTCGGGCAGATGCGGCATCTGAACTTTACGGGAACGGACGGTTCGACGGTCGTGGGCTGGGTGGGGCGTGGCAGCGCGTCAAATGACAATATCGCTTTGATAAGCTATACCTCAGAAGTCCGCATCGGGGCAAATTCATCAGCGACCGACATTGTAGTCACGACGGGGCACAAAGTGGGAGTAGGCACCGCATCTCCAGCCTACAAGTTGGACGTTGCCGGGGCTATCCGCGCCAGTGAGGTGGTGATCGGCGGGGCTACGCTGTCGTGGGACGGCAAGGCGCTGAAGGTCAACACGGGATTTTATTCGACGGAATTTGTATCGACTAAGGGCGTGAGCAACGACAGCGGAGCGCCGGGAAGCGGCATCGACGTTACGTTTCTCGCCGGGTATCTCGCTGAGCACGGCTATGTGACCGCTTCGTCGCTGGGGAACTATGTTGACAAGACGAGCGCGCAGGAGATTGGCGGGCAGAAGACATTTACATCTAACGTAACGTCATTTACGAGGCGTGTCGAGATAAAGGGAGCGACTACGGAGTATGCCGCTTTCCCCGAATTGCTGCTGCATATTCCAAATGTGAATTACAGCAAACTGAAAATGGATAATGGCGGCACCGTCCATCTGCTTGCCGGAAGTGACACCGACTGGACCTCTTACAAATCCATAAAAGCGGCTTCTTTCGTCCGTAAGGGCGGTACTTCTGCCCAATTCCTCAAGGCTGACGGGAGCGTGGACGGAAATAGCTACGCTCGGAGCGTGGTTGCCGCAGGCGTGAACATGCAAAATGTGGCGGGCTACGGCAATGCGATGGGCATGATTATGTTGAACGGCTCAAATTCCAACGATAACCCTAACGGTCAGACAGGGTGGCATCATTACGTCAATATGTCGTATAATGTCGAAGCTAACAACATGTGGCAAACGCAGATTGCGGTCAAAGCCGGAACTACGGACTTGTGGGTCCGTTCACGTTCGGGCGGCTCGGTTGCAAGCGGTTTGGCATGGGTGGCTCCGTGGACGAGAATCCTCACTGGGTCTAACTATTCCTCCGTTCTGGACTCCTCATACGTGAAGAAGTCGGGCGATGGGATGACGGGGGCGCTGCGTTTCGCCAAAACCGATACGACTATGATTCTCGCTCCGGACAATATTGCCAATAACTCACTTGTTGAATGGCGACAAGACGATAAGGTGAAAGGTCGTGTGTATTGGTCGCCCGATTGGGGCATGTTGATTCAAGGGAGCAAGTCGGACGGCACGCCTTTTGCTTGCGTGGGCTCTGATTCCTTGTATTGGTATGGCTCTAACAAGTTCTGGCACTNAGNCAATATGGGAGCGGGGTCGGGCTTGAACGCTGACATGCTGGACGGGGTGCATCTATCNGCTATCNCTCACTACGGCGGGTNGGTCAGCAATCCGGGATATGACGCTAAAACGAGGGGCAACTTTATCCGCTTTACTTATGGCAACAACGCGCCCGGTCAGGGACCGATATTAAGCATCTCGGCAAATGGCTATGGTTTTCAGTTATGGACTAACCACTATACAGACCAGCCTTTGTGGTATAGACGTTATGGAGCTGAAGGAGATGGCGATTGGGGCGCTTGGCATCAGCTCGCCCGCATCACCGACAATGTGGCTTCGGCAAGCAAGCTGCAAACTGCCCACTATATTTGGGGGCAGAGCTTTGACGGAACGGGGGGCATCGACGGGCTGCTGACGCTCAATTATTCGTCGGGCAACTGCGGCATCGAGCTGACGAGGACCGGCGGCGGCGAGTGCTCGATGGCTTACAACACCGACGGGAAGCGGTTCGTGACGGGCGTGTGGGGCTCTCCGGCTGCGTTCCATGTGTGGTCGCCGCAGGCTGCGTTTCCGCATATCCTGAATATCTCGGCGGACGGCAAGGTAGCCATCGGCAAGATGTCGGGCGACCACATGCTGGATGTGGCGGGGGCGGTGTGCTCGGGCGATTGGTTCTACACGTCGGGGAATCACGGGTGGTATAACACCACCTACGGAGGCGGATGGACGATGACCGACTCAACGTGGATTCGCATTTACGGGGGCAAGAGCCTCTATGTCGGCAGCGGGGTGATCCGCACCGACGGGCAGCTGCAAGTGGGCGGCAACGGGTCGAAGTTCCTTGTGGACGCCACAGGAGCCGCAAGCTGCGCGGGACGGATGACGGCGACAGGCGGGTTCACCTCGCCTGACACGGCTGAGAACTATTTCGGTCGGCTCGCAATCGCAACGTGGGATGGCGAGATATGGCTGCTGGACCGCACGGATTATGACTATTCGTCGATGAAGCTGCGTGTCGACGGCTCGCTGTTGCCGGGAAGCGCGAGCTGCAATCTCGGAGGAACTGAGGAGGACGAATGGTTGAACGGCTACATATACCATCTTTATTCCACGAACATCGACACGGGGACGATCCTTGCGACAACGAGATTGTCGGTAGGCAAGTCGGGCATCGGCAATTACGGCTCGCTGAAATGGGACAACACGGCGAAAGCGATTTACACGGACGAGGGTTTTTACTCAACGAAATTCGTGTCGACGAAAGGTGCCGCCGAGACTTCGGACATGAGGTTGAAGCGTGTGGTGGGGTCGGTTGACCTGACCGTGGCTGAGATTGCGGCAGCTCCGCTGTTTTTGCACGAATGGCGCGACGGCAGCATGCCGGGCACGTTCGTGGGGTCGTCGGCTCAATACTGGGAAAAAGTGCTGCCACAAATCGTTATATGCCGCGACGGCAAGCGTGAGATGTTTTACAGCCACCTTGCTCTTGCCGCTGGAATCGTCAACAGCCGCGCCATTGAGCGGATGACGGCGCGCTATGACCGCTGGCTGGGCAAGCATGAAACGAGGGTGCAGCGGCTCGAACGCCGGATAAAGGAGCTTGAAAATGAATTGGAAATATTGAAAAAATCAGCATAATATGCCACACAGCAGCGATAGGATATACGCAAGATTAGTCAACGGAGTTATCATGGGAATATCGGTGCAGGACGTAGCCGCCGTGCTTGGGGCTTCAAGCCTTGACGTGGGGACGCTCTGCACGCACCCGAACATCAACGGACTGTCGAGATACAGACCCGTAAGACGCGGGGAAAATCCCTCGCCGGGAAATCAAACTGCGATTTTTAACAGCGGAACCCGTTTTTGGGACGAGGACGCTACATTATCAAACAATTGGTTTTACGGATTGAATTTTGAGGGGGGCAGGGCGATTGAAGCTCCCGACATCACCAGCTGGCAATCTTTTCTAAGACCCGACAATACCGTATATCCCTCGGCTAAATGGCAGTTCAACTTGCCAAGAGCGGATGACTTTAAGCACCTCGACCATTTTCACGGCTACAACCACAAGGCTGTGCCCGCTTTTTACGGCTGGGTAAGAAGCGATGCTGCGCACACTTTCCCCAACCAAGTGTCGTATAAAGGCAAAATCGTATGCGGTTTTTCGTTTGTGGAAAACGACTCTAATCAGCCTGTGGGCAAGGAGGACGGATGCTGGAACGCCAAAGAGCTTCTGGGGCTTATAGGTCGCAGTTACGGAGGAACATTGTATCTCGGACTTGCTTTGAGGATAACAAAAGCCAACGGAGGAAATAATGGCTACCCGATTCGCCGTTGCGGAACCGTAGGAAAGATTGATTTCACGGACATAGACCCTGCGGAGTCGGTGACGTTCGATGTGGAGGTCAACAACCAATCATCTATAAATTCCGGCGGTGTCGGAACGGCGGTGTCGGTCGGCGACATAATAGACGCTATGGTTTTCGTGTCGCAATCGGAAATACAAGATTCGGGGTCGAGCGACCCAAACGGTTTCAGCCTTTATGTGGATGACGAACACACAGGCTATAAACGGCTTGAAGTGGTACATGATACGACAAATATCGAGTATGTTAACCTTTATTACTATTGGTCGATGCGCGACGCCCTGTCTTCGCGCGAGATTATGAACGTAGAGGGCGGGTCATGCTTTATCAACACTGCGGATTTCACGGGTTCGGACAACGGCAAAATCCTTGAATTTTCTGAGGTGCTCGGAGCCATGACCAACACGTTTGCGGACATAACCACAACAGAGCGTTACAGAAATGTCAAGATAGGGAAATATGTGGATTTCACATCCGACGGCAACGAGGCTAACTTCTCTTGGCGTTTCGCAGAAGTTCAGACGGGCTCAATCCCGGAAAACGGCAAACTTGCGGCTTCGCTCATAATACCCACCAACTTCCCCGTGTATAGAAGCCTCGCCGACGCAAGGGCAAGAATAAACTCGGTGGAGCTCGGGGTGGTGACGGTCAACAATGGCGACCAAACTCTG
>WFMA01000003.1 GCA_009177195.1 Bacteroidales bacterium
GTCAATAATCGCACTCTCCTCTTGGGTGGAAGCCCTGAAAAGAAACTCTCCCTGAGGACCGGCTACAAACGAATTGCCCCAGAACAGGATTCCATTGGTCATCCCCGACGGGTCGGGCTCCAAGCCAACACGGTTGACCGTCACGACCGGAAGACCGTTGGCAACGGCATGACCGCGCTGCACAGTGACCCAAGCTTCCAACTGACGGGCTTGTTCGTCGGGAGTGTCGGAACTCTCCCACCCTATAGCAGTAGGATAAATAAGAATCTCAGCTCCTTGCAACGCCATGAGACGGGCAGCTTCAGGATACCACTGATCCCAGCACACCAGAACGCCGAGACGTCCCACCGACGTGTCAATGGGCTTAAACCCTATGTCGCCGGGGGTAAAATAGAACTTCTCATAATAGGCGGGATCGTCGGGAATGTGCATCTTCCTATATTTTCCTGCCACCGAACCATCGCGCTCAAACACTACCGCCGTATTGTGGTAAAGTCCCGGGGCGCGACGTTCAAAAAGAGAAGTGACCAGCACCACTCCGAGCTCTTTGGCAAGCGACGAATAAAATTCAGTGGCTTCCGACGGGAAATTGACGGCAAGATCACACAAATCGGTCGANTCCGTCTGACAGAAATATAGCGAATCGTGCAACTCCCTATTGACAATCAGCTCAGCCCCTTGCGAGGCGAGCCTCTTCATTTCCTCGGCAATGCGTCGGCGATTTTCCGCTATATCGGAAGAATTGGACTGTTGAATTATGCCAACCTTCAGCATTCTTGTACTCATATAGGCAATATATCATTGGGTATCTGCATCGTGACACAATGCAACGACCCATGTTGTTTTATCAATGCAGAGCAATCAATCTTCTTTATCTCGTGGTCAGGGAAGGATATTTTCAGCAACTGAGCCGCCAACTCATCCTTCATTGTCTGTCCATAGACAGGGAGAAGCACGCTTTTATTCATAATCAAGAAATTGGCATAAGTCGCCGGAAGGCGTTCGCCATCCTCGTCATATACGGCATCGGGCATCGGCAGTTCAATGAGATTATAAGGCGANCCTGAGGCTGTCTTCATTTCCATTAACTGTCGCTTCATCGCCTGCAATTCGGAATAGTGCTCGTCGTCGGCATCGTCACAGCCCACATATATAATAGTGTCATGAGGAGCGAGACGCGCCAATGTGTCGATGTGGCTGTCGGTATCATCGCCAGCGAGATAACCGTGATCNAGCCACAATACGCGCTCAACGCCAAAAGCACCACGGAGATACTCCTCAATCTGTTCTCGTGACAGCTCGCCATTGCGGTTGGGCGACAGAAGGCATCTTGACGTAGTGAGCAGAGTGCCCTTCCCGTCGCTTTCTATCGAACCGCCTTCAAGAATGAATCCTCGCCGGTTCTCACACCCGGCTCGCAGAAGTCCTTTGTCGATAAGCCCGAGCGTAAGAAGATTATCTTTGTCGGCTGCAAATTTGAGTCCCCAGCCGTTGAATCCGAAATCAAGCAGCACAGGGCGGTCTCCGACGGTAACAGTCAGCGGTCCGAAATCTCTCGCCCACGTGTCATTAGTAGGCAACTCGGCATAGAGTATATTGTTCTGATTGGCATTCAGCAGATGAGGCTGAGCGATATTCTTGTCGGGCACAATCACCACCACAGGCTGTTCCTCGGCGATCGCCGAAACAATCTCGGCAAAACANTCGGTCACCTCGTCAAGCATATACGCCCAGTCAGTGCCGGCATGAGGCCAGGAGACAATCACGCCGCCTTGCGGCTCCCACTCGGCAGGAAGGCGGCGTAGAGAATCAAAATCATTCATCATTAAAATCATTCAGATGATCATATATCGAATCCTGAGACTCGATATATTCCTCACAATAATCAATAAAGCCCATTTTTTCGCTGCTTCCAACAGCGTCACACCACTCGCGGTATTCTTCATGGAGCTCGTTATCTTCGTGAATCATTTTCTTAAACTCAGCTTCGGCAATATCAATACTTCTATACTGCTGTAATAAATCACGAAACAGTTCGGTAATGTCGTTCATAATCTTTAAACGTGTATAAGGCTTGAGCAGCGCATTATAAAAATACAGGCAATCTCTTCATTAAATTAAGTTTATCCCTCCAAATATACGACTCTCACCCGTTTCTGCCAAATCTTTTAGTATTTATTATCAAATGCGTCGATCGATCACCGTCACATATTCAAATAATATTCCCCCACCAGCTCACGGTAACGAGGAGTGTTGAGACGGAGTTCAGAAACGACGCATGGCGCCGACACCTTTGAAAATTCCCACAGCGCCCTGACAGGCTTGACAGCGGCAGCCTTTGTATAGACCATGACCTTTTTCGACAAGTTAAGACCGGCAAGCGCTGCTTCCATGATCACGTCCTCAACCCCCTCAGCCGGCGAAATGAAGCACAGCCTGCCACAGGGAGTGAGCATTGATGCGGAATGCCGTATCAACGCGCCGACGGTCAACGAATCGCCATGACGCGCAAGCGCCCGCTCCCGGCAAGGGGATTTGACAGCCGTGGAAAAGAACGGAGGATTGCTGACTATGAGATCAAAATTCTCATCGGGCAAATATTCGAGGAAGTCGGCGGCAACAACATCAATCCGTTCGCGCCACGGCGACATATCGACATTGAAACGAGCTTCCTCCACTGCGGGAATGTCAATTTCAACAGCCGTAAACGTCGCTTCAGGGGCACGCTGCGCCATCATAAGCGCCACAAGCCCCGTTCCCGTGCCGACATCAAGCACTCTCCTCGCGCCGGCAATCTCGGTCCATGCGCCAAGCAACACCCCATCGGTTCCGACTTTCATCGCCGCATTGCTGTTCTTAACGGAAAATTGCTTGAATCGGAACAATGTTTCCCGCTGACTATTTTCTCCCATATCGCCGCAAAGATAAACATAACGCATCAAAAATTGGTTATATTACAATAAAAATTGTACCTTTACAGAACTTAAAGACTTTCAAAATGAATATCAATTCAGCCAAATTCGAGATAAGCAACACCAACGTAAAAAAATGTCCGGCAACATGCAAGCATGAATATGCGTTCATCGGCAGATCCAATGTCGGAAAATCCTCGCTTATAAACATGCTGACCGGACATAAAGGTCTCGCCATGACCTCATCTACCCCCGGCAAGACCCTACTCATCAACCACTTCATCATCAACGATGAATGGTACATCGTCGACCTGCCGGGCTACGGCTATGCGCAGAGAGGGAAAAAACAGCAGGCTGAAATCAAGAAAATAATCGAAGACTATATTCTGGAACGCGAGCAGATGACCAATCTGTTTTTGCTGATAGATTCGCGCCACAGCCCCCAGAAAATCGACCTCGAGTTCATGGAATGGCTCGGAGAAAACGGCATCCCGTTTTCAATCGTCTTTACGAAGCTTGACAAACTTTCATCCGCCGCAGGAAAAATACGAACTGCGGAATATCTCAACATACTTAGAGAGCATTGGGAGGAACTGCCTCCTATATTCTATACGTCAAGCACNGACCGCCGAGGCAGGCAGGAGCTGNTCGACTACATCGAAGAGCTTAACAAGCTTCCTGTAGGCTGCCAAGAAGAGCCGGCTCCCGAAGAGGAACAGTAGCCCAACCATCCTCAAGATTTCATTATCAACAACTCCCCTTGATTTTGTTATGGAAGAAACATATCTGACCCCTGAGGAAAAAAAGCAATTTCTAAATTCATTCCGCAGGCTTCTTGAACTTACGAAAGATGTCGCTCAGCCGGGCGACACCCGCCGCATAAAGAGCATAATCACCGACAGTATAAAGGAGAACCATTACCGCAGGGACCGTTACGGCATCAATCCCGCAGTCCACAATCTTGAGACCGCCACGGCGTTGTGTGAAAAAATCAGTCCCGACCGCAACATGGTAATCGCCATACTGCTTTTNAACCTGTGNAAGTCGGAGTTTATTGAAAAGNACGAGNTCGAAAAACAATGGGGCGCGGNTATTGNCAAGTTAATNGGCGGNCTGCTGAAAGTGTCGACTCTATATAGCAAGCAGGCAGCCGTCGAGAGCGACAATTTCCGAAAACTGCTCCTTACTTTCGCCGAAGATATACGCGTCATCATCATCATGATCGTCGACAGGCTCGTGCTGATGCACGCCATCAACCACCATCCCAACGAAAAGATGGTGCATGACGTGGCTTACGAAGCCAACTACCTGTATGCCCCACTCGCCCACCGACTGGGACTCTACGCCATCAAGTCGGAACTTGAGGACATGTCGCTGAAATACACCAACCGCGACACTTACACGGAAATCGCGCGGAAACTGAACGAGACCAAGCAAACACGCGACGCTTATATCGACGAGTTCATAAAGCCGATAAAAGAAAAACTCGCCAACACTCCGCTGAAATTTGAGATAAAAGGCAGAACCAAGTCAATATACTCGATATGGAACAAGCTCAAGAAGCAGAAAAACGACATCGAGCATATCTATGACCTCTTCGCCATCAGAATCATCATCGACAGCGAGCCCGAAAAAGAGAAAAGCGACTGCTGGCTCGCTTACTCCATCATAACTGACCTCTACCAACCCAACCCGTCGCGAATGAAGGACTGGCTGAGCATCCCCAAAAGCAACGGATATGAATCGCTCCACATCACCGTGTATGGTCCCGGAGAACGATGGGTCGAGGTGCAGATACGCACCAAGCGCATGGACCTAATAGCTGAAAAGGGTCTCGCCGCACACTGGAAATATAAAGGAGTGAAAAGCGAGAGCAACCTCGACGCCTGGATGAACAACGTGCGCGACATTCTTGAGACTGCCGAAACAGGACCGATGGAGCTGATGAAGAACATGAAAATGGACATCTACGACAAAGAAGTGTTCGTTTTCACGCCGAAAGGCGACCTTTACAAACTTCCGTTCGGAGCATCGCTGCTCGATTTCGCTTTCCACATACACACCAACCTGGGCATGCACTGCACCGGAGGAAGGGTAAACGGAAAAAACGAGCGTCTTAACTATAAACTCAAAAGCGGTGACACGGTCGAGATATTCACCTCCACATCACAGGTGCCCAAACTTGACTGGCTCCCTCTTGTCGTCACCTCGAAAGCCCGCAACAAAATACGCCAAAGCGTGCATGAGATGGCAAACCGCACGGCATCTTTAGGAAAAGAGCTTGTGGAACGCCGATTCAAAAACAGGAAAATCGAGCTGAAAGAGGCGACTATAATGAAAGTCATCAAAAAGATGGGCTACAAGACAGTCACCGACTTTTATGATGCAGTCGCCGCAGAGACTATTGACGTAAACGACATCGTCACCGAATATGAAGCGGTAGAGCATAAAGCCTCCGAAACCGCTGAAATAAGATCGGCGGAAGAATTCCAGCTTATCAGCCCTGAAGAGAACGAAACTTCGTCATCGGATGTGCTCGTCATCGGCGATAACATAAAAGGTATAAACTACAAGCTGTCAAAATGCTGCAACCCGATTTACGGCGACGATGTGTTCGGTTTCATCTCAGCCGAGGGCGTAATCAAGATCCATCGCACTGATTGCCCCAACGCTTCCCACATTCGCGAGAACTATCCTTATCGCTTGATCAACACACGATGGTCGGGCAAAATAGGGGAACAGTTTGGAGCGACATTGCGAATAATAGGACATGATGACATCGGAATCGTGACAAACATCACCTCGATTATATCGAAAGAGAAAGACACGACTCTGCGCAGCATCGCCATTTCATCAGATGACGGCATCTTCCAAGGCACCCTCGTGGTGGGCATCAAGGATACCGTCGCATTAAATAACCTCATTAAGAAACTAAAAACAGTAAAAGGTGTCAAAGATGTACAACGGAGCAAGTAAACTCATCGCCCTCTCCACAATCCTGCTCGCCGCATCATGCGGCGGAGGAAGCGGCGTTAATGAAGCAGAAGCGCNGGTGGAAANCGCCGATTCGGCAGTGGCAACAGGNAACTATGCCNTTGCCAACGAGCTGCTCGACACTCTCAAATCACGCTATCCCACCGAAATCAAAGCCCTCAGGGAAGGAATGAACGTGAGAGCGCGTGCCAACGAGGGGATGATCAAGAATGAACTGCAGACCACCGACAGCCTCGAAGTCGTCTATTCCCATCGCATAGACTCCTTGAGCCAATATTTCACATTCGTGAACAATCCGGAACTTGTGGAAGGATATTACGTGATAAAGGAATATGCCACCTCGTCGCTTTTCGACCGCAGCGGGCTGGAAGCGCGAATAACCCCCGAAGGGCAATTCTACATGATATCATCGTTAAGCGGCAACCCGGTTAAACACACTTCGGTCACCGTCACGGTAGCAGGCGAGAGCGCATCTTCATCAAGCGTAGCCTTCGACGGAGACCGCAACTATCGGTCGGGCAACACCGAGATGATTACTTTTGTAGGAGCAGAATGCGATTCGATAGGTAAACTTTTATCGCAGAACCAGGGCAAACCGGCGCGCGTAACATTCACCGGAAGCCGTTCAACATCCATGCAGCTGCCANAAANCGACGCAAAATCGATANCCCTCGCCTACAGCTATTCGGAAGCCATAATCNCTTCAAAAANACTCGCCGCAAGGAAAGAGCTTCTCGACCGGCAGATGATCCTCGCTCGAGATCAAGCCGCCCGCACCTCGACCACCGACGAATAAAGCTTAAATCACATATAAAACAAGAGAGGCTGCTGTTCTGATGACAGCAGCCTCTCTTGCGTTATTTATATTTCAAATCAATAGGCGACTCCGTTGATAGTAACGTCGGTCACTACACAATTTTCAATATTTGAGGTGTCAAACGAATCAGACGGATCAACCGCAGTGATGTTTTCAAACACAAAGTTTTTAAGGGTGTAATCGTCAGTCTTGCGGTCACGATAGAAATCGCGGGTACACTCAAGATCGCAATTGCGGGCGATAACATTATCAACACCCGACGGGGGCATCGGATCACGAGCCACTTTGTCAAAGAACTGAGTCCAGGTCTGCACCTCGATAGCGCAACGAACACGTCCGCGGGCGCCATCGATCAACACATTTCTATACTGCTGGGGAGTGTCGGGGCGCATCTTAAAAAGAAGCACATGGTAGGTATCCTGAAATTTGCAATCCTTCAGAATCACATTGGTGCAATCCCAAGCCTCGCTACCGAAAGTGACACCCGCATTGGTTTTTCCGAATGTACATTTGTCGATAATGACACGAGACACAGGGCCATTTCCCGGAATAGTGTCAACGTAAGTGCCTTTTCCACCTTTGAGACAAACACCGTCGTCGTTCACGTTCATATAACATCCGCTCACAAGCACATCGTTGCAAACATCGAGGTCGATCGCATCGGTGCTCGGTCCTTTAGGATAACCGTCGGTAGGAGCGAGGATAGTCACATCGATATATTTTATCCGTTCGCAATTGTAAAGGNGGTTGGTNCAAAATCCGGAATTAAGCATGGNTATGCCGTTCANGCTCACATCCTTNGAATTTGACACATAGNGCATGNGGGGGCGCAACGCCTCAAGATTGGTGCATTTGCGGTTAACTTTGCGGCGCAACCAGAATTCATCATAGAAGCGGTGTCCGTTACCGTCGATAGTTCCCTCGCCGGTGATGGTGAAACCGTCACACTTGTCAGCATTGACGAGCGCGGCAAAATAATCTATCGTCTGCCCTTCAAGGCGAGTTTTCACAATTTGATAATTGGTGATAGAGTCACTGCCCTTCAATCGCGCGCCTTTCACGAGATGAAGATGGGTGCCGGGCTTGAAAAATAACGATCCGCTGAGATAAACGCCCTCCGGAATGACAATGACGCCTCCGCCGTTTTCAGCAGCAAGATCAATTACTTTCTGAATTGCCTCGGTCTGGATAACGGAGCTGTCACGCACAACACCGTAATCAGTGATTACATACTTTTTCCCGAGCTTGTTGACATCCACTTTCTTGGTGTCATTGAACCAAGCAGGTACGTCGCTTCCGTCAGGAAATTTAGTGAAAGCGGCATTGACCACAGCTCCTGTCGACATGGCAAGAACAACGGTCAGAACAATGGCTTTTAGATTCATGATTATTAGTTAATAATTTAAAGTTTGCTACAAAGATACTCAAAAAATCCGGAACTCGACAAAAAGCTCAAAGATGGCAGCATTTTTCAAATTCATATATAGATAAAGCATAAGAATATCGCTATAATATGGTCACTTACATTTTTAATCTGTATATTTGCATTTTCAAACACGATATTAAATGCAAGAGAACCCGATAAAAAACGAAGTTTCAATCATCCGCCACGTGACCTGGGTGGGATTTTGGGTCAACGCGCTACTAATGGTTCTGAAACTTGCGTTTGGATATTACGGGCGAAGCGACGCTCTCGTCGCCGACGGCTTCCACTCGTTAAGCGACTTCGGCACCGACTTCATTGTCCTCATAATGGTGGGCATCGCCTATAAACGCGCCGATTCGACCCATCCCTACGGCCATGGCAAATTCGAGACGTTCGCATCGCTCCTCATCGGAGTGATTCTAATGGGTGTGGCAATCGGAATAGGTTGGAAAGGCATCGAATCAAGCATTAAATATTTCAGCGGCGGAGCGCTTCCGCGACCCGACGTGTGGACCATAGTCGTCGCTTTAGTTTCGATTCTCGCCAAGGAGTGGCTGTTTCAATATACCTACGCCAAGGGGAAGGCGCTCGACTCGTCATCGCTCAAAGCCAACGCCTGGCATCATCGCAGCGACGCAATATCTTCGGTAGCCACCCTTGTCGGTGTGTCAGGCTCCTACTTTCTTGGCGTCAAGTTCAGAATACTCGACCCCGTCGCCTCCATTATAATAGGAATATTCATCGCAGTTGCAGCATGGAAAATAGCCAAGCCCGCCATCGACGAGCTGCTTGAACGCTCGCTGCCGTTGCCCCAAGTGAAACAAATCAGGAAAATCATAGGGTCAGTGCCCGGTGTTCTTGCCTTCCACAAACTTAAAACACGCCGAAGCGGACATTCGCGCATCATCGATGTGGACATAAAAGTAGACCCCGATATCACCGTCACGCAAGGTCATGATATAGCCACCAACGTGGAACGCACATTAAAAGAGCAACTTGGCGATGATATTTTTATTTACGTACACATCGAGCCGTTCTACCCTCACATTCATGGGCAAAGCCACCGGAAAGAGCCATCAAACAATTGACAACTAACTTATTGTCCGGCAACAAAATTCATTGTCATATTTTTTGCCAATTGAAGAATTATGCTTACCTTTGCACCGCTTTTCGTAATCTCTGGCAAGACATGCAGCTTAGCNATATTGCGCNANTNTTAACATTTTAACNTAANAAAGAAATGGATTTAATNAAAGTTGNTGANGAAGCATNNGCNNCNGGCAANCAGCANCCCGANTTNGGTCCCGGCGACACNATNACAGTNGCNTACCGCATCAAAGAGGGTAACAANGANCGTATCCAGCANTACCGCGGCGTGGTTATCCGCATCTCGGGCGAAGGTAACAAAAAGCGTTTCACCGTTCGCAAAATGAGCGACAACATCGGTGTTGAGCGTATCTTCCCCATCGAATCTCCGTTCATCGACTCAATCGTTGTGAACAAGTATGGTAAAGTTCGCCGCGCAAAACTTTACTACCTCCGCAATCTTACCGGCAAAAAGGCTCGTATCAAAGAGCGCCGCGTAGTGAAGAAAGAAGCTTAAAAATAAAAAAGACCGACTTGTCAGTCGGTCTTTTTTATTTCAATTATTTTTTCAATTATACAACAAAGTCATCGTCATCATCGCCTTTCTTCGGGCTCACAAGCGACAATATCCAAATAAACAAGCCACACATCACCGCCGCAGATACCAGCGACAACGCCTGCATGGTCATAGTGTCGCCGATGAGAATGAACAGCCATCCGCCAAGAATAGCGCCGCAGATGCCCACACAAACAGCAAACAACACACTCCTGATTCGAGGAACGAGGCGCCCTGCCATATAGCCCCCGATCAAGCCTATAATTGTCCATATTATCCACAAAGAACCAGCCATAACCCAACAATTTAAGTTATACAACAACGGAATCTTTTACGCGCTCCAATATTCAAATATGGTGAGCCACAAAAGAATCAATCCAATCAATACAGTAACCCCGATCCACAGCCAGGGTGTCGCCTTTTCTCCTATATCCTTTTTCATAAACAGTTGATTTTATTATTCTCAAGTATAACAATCCGGAAGGCGAATAGGTTTACCCCACCCCGAAAAATTATCGGCGAAAACATGAGCAGGCGGGACATCCCGAAATTTTAATCACAGGAAACAACAATGGACCCAAATAAAAATTTGAGGATATGATTATTTTCAGTATATTTGCAATGCAATAACTCTTATCACTTCCAAGATAAAAGCGATTAAGATTTTATAGGTTTACAAACTTAATTTCCAAATCAAAAATACTAAAATTCATGGTAAGTTACAAAGAACTCGGCTTGGTCAACACTCGCGAGATGTTTGCCAAAGCAATTAAAGGAGGTTATGCAGTTCCCGCATTCAACTTCAACAACATGGAGCAGCTCCAGGCTATCATCAAGGCAGCAGCTGAAGACCGTTCACCGGTTATCCTCCAGGTTTCAAAGGGAGCACGCAACTACGCTAACCCCATCCTTCTCCGCTACATGGCTCAAGGCGCGGTTGAATACGCAAAAAGCCTCGGCTGGGAGCATCCCCAGATTTGTCTTCACCTTGACCATGGCGACAGCTATGAACTTTGCAAGGATTGTATCGACCACGGCTTCTCTTCAGTAATGATCGACGGTTCTCACCTACCCTACGAAGAAAACGTGGCTCTCACTAAGAAAGTCGTTGAATACGCTCACCAGTTTGACGTGACAGTCGAGGGCGAACTCGGCGTACTTGCAGGCGTTGAGGACGAAGTGTCTTCCGACCACCACACCTACACCGACCCCGAAGAGGTCATCGACTTCGCTACCCGCACCGGATGCGACAGCCTCGCAATCTCAATCGGAACCTCTCACGGAGCTTACAAATTCACTCCCGAGCAGTGTACCCGCAACGCAGAAGGCCGTCTCGTTCCGCCGCCATTGGCATTCAACGTGCTTGACGCAGTTATGG
Organism: Bacteroidales bacterium; assembly: GCA_009177195.1. Lineage (GTDB taxonomy): Bacteria > Bacteroidota > Bacteroidia > Bacteroidales > Muribaculaceae > Muribaculum. The sequence continues at coordinate 11,170 of WFMA01000003.1, forward strand.
AAAAACTCCCCGGCTTCCCCATCGTGCTCCACGGATCAAGCTCAGTTCCCCAGGAATATGTTGACGAAATCAACGAATATGGCGGCAAGTTGCCCGACGCTATCGGTATTCCTGAAGAAGAACTCCGCAAGGCAGCCAAGAGCGCTGTGTGCAAAATCAACATCGACTCTGACAGCCGTCTCGCAATGACCGCAGCAGTTCGCAAGGTAATGGCTACCAAGCCCGCAGAATTTGACCCGCGCAAATACCTCGGTCCGGCTCGCGATGAAATGGAGAAACTTTACAAGCACAAAATCGAAGCAGTTCTTGGCAGCAAGGACAAGGCTCTCTAATTTTAAACAACGCTTATAGAAAAGATGGCGGTTCCGGGCAATTCGGAGCCGCCATCAATGTTTTTACCCACTTATTTTTGATTTCTTACACTAATATAATCATCCATTTTTTGTACCTTTGTAAGATAATAGAAACATTTCGAAAAACTACATCATAACTTGCTATGGCAAAGGAACTCAAAGATCTCACCAAACGAAGTGAGGATTATTCAAAATGGTATAATGAACTCGTTGTAAAGGCTGACCTCGCCGAACAGAGCGCGGTGCGCGGCTGTATGGTCATCAAACCCTACGGCTACGCTATCTGGGAAAAAATGCAGCAAACTCTTGATAAAATGTTCAAGGAAACCGGCGTGCAAAACGCCTACTTCCCGCTTCTGATACCCAAATCGTTTCTTTGCCGCGAAGCTGAACACGTTGAGGGCTTCGCCAAAGAGTGTGCCGTAGTGACCCACTACCGATTGAAGAACGACCCTAACGGCAACGGAGTGGTTGTGGATCCCGATGCCCGGCTCGAAGAGGAATTAATCGTAAGACCCACCTCTGAAACAATAATATGGGGCACTTATAAAAACTGGATCCACAGCTATCGCGACCTCCCAGTGCTCTGCAACCAGTGGGCAAACGTGATGAGATGGGAAATGCGCACACGCATGTTCCTCCGCACAGCCGAGTTCCTTTGGCAAGAAGGGCACTGCGCCCACGCTACCGCCGAAGAATCGGAAGCGCGCACCGTACAGATGATAAACCTATATGCCGACTTTGCCGAAAAATACATGGCGATGCCGGTAATAAAGGGCGTGAAATCAGCCAACGAGCGATTTGCAGGGGCGCTCAACACCTACACCATCGAAGCAATGATGCAGGATGGAAAGGCGCTGCAATCGGGAACCTCGCATAACCTCGGTCAGAATTTCGCAAAGGCGTTTGACGTGACCTTCGTCAACAAAGACAACAAGCCCGAATACGTATGGGCAAACTCCTGGGGCGTTTCGACACGCCTCATGGGAGCACTCATCATGACTCACTCCGACGACAACGGGCTTGTGCTTCCTCCCCACCTTGCCCCTATCCAGGTAGTAATCGTGCCGATTTACAAAAACAGCGAGCAGCTTGCTGAAATAGACAAGGCAGTCGAGCCCATCGTCAACAAGTTGCGCGGCTTAGGCATCAGCGTAAAATATGACAACGCCGAGAACCGCCGCCCAGGATTCAAATTTGCCGACTATGAGCTGAAAGGTGTTCCCGTTCGCCTCGCAATCGGAGCACGCGACCTTGAAAACGGCACTGTCGAAGTGATGCGACGCGACACACTTGAAAAGCAGGTTGAACCGCTGGAAGGNATTGAAGAATTTGTCAAAAATCTTCTCGAAGAGATTCAGGACAACATCTATAAAAAGGCTCTCGCGCTGCGCGAAGCNAAAACTCGCACNGTCGACACCTACGAAGAATTCAAGCAGGAGATNGAAAANGGCGGATTCATCCTCGCTCACTGGGACGGCACAACCGAAACCGAAGAGAAAATCAANGAGGANACNAAAGCNACCATCCGTTGCATTCCTCTTGAGGGNGACAAGACTCCGGGAGTNTGCATGGTCACCGGCAAGCCTTCGGCTCAGCGCGTAATATTTGCACGTAACTATTAAAAAATCTTTTCATGGACCGTCGTCATNAGCCAGTCATCGCCATAGTAATACCATGCTACAACGAGGAGGAAGCTCTCCCCATCTCAGCTGAGAAACTGCTTGCCTTGCTTGACCGCATGGCTGCCGACGAATTAATCTCGCCGGAAAGTTATATAATGTGCAGCAATGACGGCAGCCGCGACAGGACATGGGATATCATAACCGAGCTACACCTCCGCGATGCAAGAATCAAGGGGGTGTCGCTCGCTCATAACAGAGGGCACCAGTATGCGCTTCTCGCAGGATTGATGGAAGTAAGAGACCATTGCGACGCAGCAATCTCAATCGACGCCGACCTTCAGGACGATCCTGAAGCTATAACAGAAATGGTTAGACTGTTCCGCGAAGGCAAAGAGATTGTGTATGGCGTGCGTTCAAGCCGCCAGTCTGACACGTGGTTTAAACGCACCACCGCCCATGCTTTCTACAAAATGCAAAAGCAGATGGGGCTCGATACCGTCTATGACCACGCTGACTATAGACTCATGAGCAACCGAGCGCTCGACCTGCTCAGCGAATATGGCGAAAGCAATCTTTTCTTGAGAGGGATTGTGCCCCAGATAGGGCTTGACACAGCCATAGTTACCTATGAGCGACACGAACGCGTTGCTGGAGAATCCAAATATCCACTTGGAAAAATGCTCAGTTTTTCCATCGACGGCATCACATCGTTTTCGGCAAAACCGATCCGTTTCATCTTTGCCACGGGGGTCATTCTCCTTTTCATCGACATCATTGTCGCCATCTATGTCCTTACATCCTACTTTGCCCATACCACCTATTCTGGCTGGACCTCATTGATGATCTCAGTATGGTTCCTCGGCAGCCTTATTCTTATAGGAATAGGAATAGTGGGGGAATATGTGGGGAAAATATTCAACGAAGTGAAGCATCGCCCAAGATACGCCATAAAAGACAAGCTCTGGGACTAAAAACGTCTATATATCGATAGGCTAAAGCTCAAGGATACCCTCAGGAAGGGTCATCACTATATATTTTTTCTCCTCATTTATTTCGTCAATCAGATCATCGGCAATAGGAATGTATGCCTGATTCTCCTGTCCCGGGATGTCGACAATGAACAGAGCGTTGTCGGTTGAATCGTTGATATCGGCGATAACGCCGATAGGGCGTCCGTCGGCATGAACGATTGTGTAACCGATAAGATCGGCAGCATACATCCCGCCATCATCTTCNCCGGCGATAATCACATCGTCAGCGGCAAANGCNTANAANGTCTTATTGACAAGCGTTGCNGCNTTNTCCTCGGAATCAATCCCGTCGATATAGACTATCACGGAATCCTGACGCTTCGGACGGATCGAATTAAAGAAAAATGGAACAAAAATGCCGTCAATGTCAATGGCGACTTTTTCGAGTCTGTCCAAATCGACATTTTCATCAATCACTGCGTTCAGCTCCCCCTTTATCCCGTGGGGCTTTCCAAGCTGACCGATTTCTATAAGTTCACTAAGTTCAATCATTCCCTAATCCACTCTCATTATGTTAGCGCCTATCTGATTGAGACGCTTGTCAATCGATTCATATCCGCGGTCAATCTGATCCACGTTGTGTATTCGGCTTGTGCCTTTGGCCCCCATCGCGGCGATAAGCATGGCGATTCCCGCCCTGATATCGGGCGACACCATGTTGGTGGCTCTCAACGAATGTATATTTCCGGAGCCTATCACAGCGGCGCGGTGGGGATCGCACAATATAATCTGAGCGCCCATATCGATAAGCTTATCGACGAAGAACAGACGGCTCTCAAACATCTTTTGATGAATCAAAACGCTCCCCTTGGCTTGAGTCGCAACCACCAGAAAGATACTCAGCAAGTCGGGCGACAATCCCGGCCAGGGAGCATCGGCAAACGTCATTATCGAGCCGTCGAGGAAAGTGTCGATCGTATAGCTGTCGTGAGCCGGAATGAGCAAATCGTCGCCATTGCGCTGAAGCTCGATACCCATTCTCGTGAAATTGCCGGGCATTATCCCGAGATCGTCATAGCCTACGCCTTTAAGCAGAATCTCGCTACCTGTCATAGCTGCCATCCCTATGAAACTTCCCACTTCAATCATGTCGGGGAGCATAGTGTGGGTGGTGCCGTGGAGCTCCTTCACGCCATTTATCGTGAGAAGATTGGAGCCGATGCCGCTTATATCAGCGCCCATCCGGTTGAGCATCTTGCATAATTGCTGTATATAAGGCTCGCAAGCAGCGTTATAAATCGTCGTGGTGCCTTCCGCAAGCACTGAAGCCATGATGATGTTGGCTGTTCCGGTAACCGAAGCCTCATCAAGGAGCATGTAGGAGCCACGCAAAGAGTTGCCGCAAATTTCATAAGCCTGCAACTCATCGTTATATTCAAACTCCGCTCCAAGTTTCTGAATGCCGATAAAATGAGTGTCAAGACGGCGGCGCCCTATCTTGTCGCCTCCCGGTTTAGGAAGCACGGCATATCCGAATCTCGCAAGCATAGGACCCACAAACATCACCGACCCTCTCAATGACGCTGAGCGTTTTATATATTCAGGCGACTTGAGATACTCGAGGTTCACATTATCAGCCTGAAAAGAATAAGAATGCGGACCCATCTTCTCCACTTTCACCCCTATTTCCGCCAACATCGAAATGAGATTATTTATATCCAGGATGTCGGGAATATTATGCATCTCAACCTTGTCAGATGTCAACAGAGTGGCGCATATCACTTCAAGGGCTTCGTTTTTCGCGCCCTGAGGCGTTATTTCACCATGGAGTTTATGCCCGCCTTCTACAATAAATGTGCTCATGATTCAGATGTAAGTTTCTATGGAAAAGCCGCGATGGGTTACGTTGTTACTCTTATTTTTTCTTTTTCTTTTTCGATGAAGTCGCCGGAGCCGGAGCCGTCTTGAACTGATGTAATTTATGGGTTGCCGGGTCAAGCCGCAGAGCGCCATGGCTATACATGGCAAGGTCTTTAAAAACCTTCGCATCGTCCACCCCGTCGGGGTTGGCTAGCAGCAACTGCTTCTTCATGTGATTGGCTATGAGGTCGACGAGAGCATCTTTCTCCTCCCCGTCTTCCATCGCCACAGCTTTCGCTATCATCAGCTCTATGTATTTGCCATAGTGGCGGAAGCGTATCTGCGACAGTTCGTAGGGTATCGGATGGGGATGGGTATCAAGACTCTCAGGCTTAATAACCTCACAGGGATAATCAATGTCAAGTTTAAAATCTGACATGATTGCCAGATGATCCCATAGTTTATGCTTGAAATCATCGACATCGCGAAGCTGAGGGAAAAGATTTCCCATCGACGCAATAATCGAGTAGGCGCATACAGTGCGCTCCTCCCTATCAGGAATAGAGACGCAATAGTCCACCATCTGCTGGATATTGCGTCCGTATTCCGGAAGGATAAGTTTTTTTAATTGAGTATTATAGGTCAGCATGCCTGATTACATGTTCATACCGCCGTCAACCTGGATAACCTGACCGGTCACATAGCTTGACATGTCAGAAGCGAGGAACACGGCAACATTTGCGATATCTTCAACTTGACCGCCACGACGCAACGGAATCTTGTTAACCCATTCAGCGCGGATATCATCGGGCAGTGCTGCAGTCATCGCAGTCTCAATGAATCCGGGAGCGATAGCGTTGGCGCGAACGCCGCGGCTTCCAACTTCCTGAGCGATCGACTTAGCAAGAGCGATAAGACCGGCCTTAGAAGCGGCATAGTTTGCCTGACCTGCNTTNCCGTGAACACCNACNACNGANGCCATATTGATGATNGANCCNNCNCGCTGACGCANCATGATNGGNAGAANGGCNTNGATGAAGTTGAANGCGCTCTTNAGGTTTACGGCGATNACNGCGTCCCACTGAGCCTCGGTCATGCGCAGCATCAAGCCGTCTTTAGTAATACCTGCGTTATTGACAAGGATGTCAATCGAACCGAAATCTTTCTTAATCTGGTCAACAACTTCCTTTGTTTGATTGAAATCAGCCGCATTTGAAGCATAGCCTTTCACTTTAACGCCAAGAGCTGCGATTTCACGCTCGGTTGCTTCGCCGTTTTCATCAATAACAAGGTCGGTAAAGGCGATATTAGCGCCCTCCTGTGCAAAACGCAGGGCAAGAGCCTTGCCGATTCCGCGCGCCGCACCGGTGATAAGGGCGGTCTTTCCTTCAAGTAGTTTCATATATACTGTTTTTATTATGCATTGGCGCCGCCGGTCAACGACGGTCACACAAAGTTAATTAATTATTATATCTCCACCAAAAATGCTCCGCAAGAATATCCTCCGCCAAACACTGTCATTCCTATTTTCTGACCTTTCTTGAAGTTTTCTCTATTCTGAGCGAAAACCAGCGCGCAGCTTGCCGAGCCCGTGTTTCCAAGCTCTTCAATATTGTTCAAGAAAGAATCATCGTCCATCTCAAGCTGATGAGCCACCTGAGCGACGATGCGCTTATTAGCCTGATGAGTTATGATATAGTCGAGATCTGACGGAGTCATTCCGTTAGGCTCAGTAACTTCGTTCAATGCGCGAATCATGTTTTGACACGCATTGACAAACACGTCCTTGCCATCAGGCATCATTATCCCACCCTCTTTGGGGCGCAGCAGCACCCCTTCGGGTCCCTTGCCTACATTTCCGAGCCCGCAAGTGAACACGCTTTTCACCTCAATGTCGGTATCGGCGACTTTATCAGCCGACAGGAAAAAAGCGACAGCTGCGTCACCCCATAGGTGTCCGGCTTTGGGGTCGGACTCGTTAGCATAGTAGGAATTATGCTCCGAGCATACCAACAACGCTTTTTTAGCCTTTCCGGCGGCAAAATATGTTTCAACAATCTCCAGCCCGTTTACAAACGACGAGCATGCCGACGACACATAGACCGCCTTAGCTCCGTCAATATCATATTTCCGCTGAGCGATATGCGCAAGGGTCGCCACAGTGTCATAGGGAGAATAAGATGCCGACACGATGAGGTCCACGTCCTTTATATCATAAGGGAGTGTCTTTATTGCGTCCTCAATCGCTTCAAGTCCCATGGAATTATGTCCTTCCCCTTCACCGGCGCGCGATCTCGTTTTAATTCCTGTGCGCTTCACGATCCAGTCATCGGTCAATCCGTTAACATTCTCAAAATAGGCGTTGTCAACTCTTGCTGACGGGACATAATATCCTGTTGAATTTATATACATAATATGTTGTTATTTAGTTATTGCTGACAAAATGTGGCGACGCACTCTTTCCTTTATTGAATCGCGCTCAAGACCAAGTTTAGAGAAATTATTACGGAAATAAGAAAGCTCCAGCCCCTGGAATATCATTACTACCGCCGGAAAGATGTCTCGGGTTCTCTCCACATCAAATTCACCGGTTTTGAGCCCTTCCTTTATTATATTGTCGAGTATCTCACGCTCCTTCTCCAATGCAAGATACCGAATCTTTTCGATTTTTTTCACATTGCGCATAAACAAAGATCGGAGCACGGCGCCTCCGTCGTGGTATTGATCAATAGAATCAATGATAACGTCGACCCGCAAGTCAATGAAAAGGCATATTTTCTCGCTCGGCGTAAGATCGCTCCGGATTGCCATTTCACGAAGTTTCGACACAAGCTGCTCGCTTTCACGCTCAATGACCGCATTATATATTTCTTTCTTGCTTTTAAAATAGGTATAAATAGTGCGCCTTCCCTTGTCGGAAGCGTTGGCAATGTCGCTCATTGTGGTGTTTTCAATTCCCTTATGGGCAAAGAGCTGACGAGCAACGTCAATCAATTTCTCGCGAGTTTTTATAACCATTGAATTGCACAATAAAGTTTTAGCTGTGCGAAATTAAACATTTTCATTGAGAAAAGCATCATAAAAGAGGAAAAACAGGAAATTTCACATCAAAAACCGTTGCCGGGCGAACGATTTCCGGCAACACATAAATAAAAAAGGTCTCAGCGTCATCGCTAAGACCTTTCAGTTAAGAGTTATTTTGTATCAATTATTGAGCAAGAGAAAGAATCAAATCCTTTTCATCCTCATTTTCAGCAATTAATAATTTGCCTTCACGCGCAAGCCAGCCGATAGCGGCATAAAGCTCTTTGTCTTTCAATTTGGTTGCTTTTTTAATCTGCTTCAGACCCATGGCTTCAGCCTCGTTCAAAGCATTCCATACGAGTCCGGCGTTGTAGCCGATAGTGTCAATGTTCATGTTAGTTACTTTTTGTTTTATATAATAAATGAAATAAAGGGTAATTATGTTTATAAATTTTCGCAAATATACTATTATTTCACAAATAATAACATTTTTCCGCAATTTTTTCACATTTTCCATCTCTAAACCTTAATCGCGCTATATATGTTATACCTATAAAATATCACATTATGTCTCAACCATCCTCCCTATCGTTCACATTTGACCGCGTCGTCCGCGCTATTTGCCTGATAGCAGTTATCGCAGGCGCTATATGGCTGATAAATCTGCTCAAAAACGTGCTGTTGCCATTTGTAGTGGCATGCTTGATAGCCTACATTCTTGAACCGTTAGTGGGATTAAACAAAAAATGGTTCCGGCTTAACGGCAGGGTCCTCGCAAGCTTCCTAACCCTGATAGAGGTCACATTAATAATAGCCTTGCTGGGCTACTTTTTCATTCCGTCGACAATCAAAGAGCTCAGCCAGCTCGAAACGCTTGTTCGCCAAAGCTCGGAAGGCTCCCCCATTCCATTCATTCCCGAAGACATCGCAGGTCCCATCAGGGAATGGGCAAGCGATCTCTCCATAGGCAGTCTCATCGAAAGCTCGCGGTTTATGTCGCTCCTCAATTCTGGCACATCATTTATAGCCGCCACAGTCGATTTCCTTCTCCACACTCTCGAGTGGATGCTCACGTTTATTTACTTTTTTTTCATTCTCATCGACTATCCCCCCTGAATGTCGGGTTTCAGAAAACTCGTCCCACGGATATACAGACCCAGTGTCTATAAAGTTGAAGACGAAATCAAAGACAGCATGCACCGCTATTTTCGCAGCCAGGCGCTGATAGCGATGTGCGCCGCCGTCTTTTATTGCATCGGATTTTCGATTGTAGGCATCCCGCTTGCGATAATACTCGGACTGTCGGTAGGCATCCTCTATATGATTCCCTATTTCCAATACATCACGATAATCCCCGTGGCAATCGTGTGCCTGATCGATTCAAGCACCGGAAGCGTCCACTTCTGGACTGAACTTGGCGAGTGTCTGATTGTCTACGCCGTCAGCCAGTGTATCTGCGACTACATCCTCACCCCCAAAATAATGGGCAAGAGCCTTGGGCTGAATCCGGCGATCATATTGCTATCGCTATCGGTATGGGGCACCCTCATGGGCATAATAGGCATGATCATCGCATTGCCGGCAACCGCATTGCTTCTCGACTATTATCGCCGATATATAATCGGTGCAGGAACCGAGGACTCAACAGCTCCGGCAAGCTCCGATAAAAAAGGCGGCATCGGGAAGTAACCGACGCCGCCTGTCCTTATTGTACCTATTCTTGTGTGTTATTCGGTAAGGTCCACCGCATAATATACCTTTTTGCCGGTGGGATAAATTCCGGTGATAAACATCACCTTGTCAGAATCATCGCTCTTCATGATTGCGTTATAAATCTGCTCAACGTCATCCTGCGATTTTACGCGGGCATTGTTGATGTCAAGGATGATGAAACCGTCCTTAATACCGGCGCGTTTGAACTTACCATCCTTAAGTCCGGTGACCTGAAGTCCCGATCCGAGCTGGAACTCACGAAGCTGCTCGGCTGAAAGCGGCTTAAACGCGCATCCAAGCGCCGAGAAATCGTCAGCCTTGGTCATCTTGGTGTCGCCCTGGCTGTTGCGCAGCGTCACGTTCACGCTCTTCTCCTTATTGTCGCGAATATATTTCACGGTAATTTTGTCGCCGGGACGATACTTGTTGATTGTTTCCTGCATCTGCGCAGTGCCATGTACAGGCGAGCCGCCGATACCGATGATCACATCGCCGGGCTGAAGACCTGCCTCCATCGCAGCGCTGCGTTCAACCACTTCACGCACATAAATACCGTCGTTCACAGCGGTGATGCCTTTCTCCTTGGCAAGCTGAGGGGTCAACTCCTCGAATGCCACACCAAGAATAGCGCGCTGCACTGTGCCAAACTGCTTGATGTCGGTGATCACTTTTGTCACTATCGACGTAGGGATAGCGAATGAATAACCTGCATAATTTCCGGTCTGAGAATAAATAGCGGTGTTGATTCCGATCAGTTCACCGTTGATATTCACAAGCGCGCCGCCCGAGTTTCCGGGATTCACAGCTGCGTCGGTCTGAATATAGCTTTCGATGCCGAGAGCTCTTCCATGAGTCGCAGATGAAATGCTGCGAGCCTTCGCGCTCACGATACCGGTGGTAACAGTCGAAGTGAATCCGAAAGGATTGCCTACGGCAAGAACCCATTCGCCCACTTTAAGAGCGTCACTGTCGCCGATAGGAATGACCGGAAGATTCTCAGCCTCGATTTTCAGCAGAGCCACGTCTGTCGCGGGATCGGTCCCAATCACTTTGGCATTGAAGGTGCGGTTGTCGTTAAGAGTGATTTCAAGACGCTCCGCGCCGTCGATCACATGGTTGTTGGTCACGATATAACCGTCCTTGCTGATAATCACGCCCGATCCAAGCCCCATCTGCTGCTCAGCCTTTTCTTTAGGCTGCTGATTCTGCTGGGGACGGGAGCCGCGATTACCGGGCGAACCGAAGAAGAAGTCAAACAAAGGGTCATTGAATGGGGTCTGCTGCTGGTTGCCATATCCGTTGTAACCGCGAGGCGTAGCATAACTTTTGATGCTGACCACACCGTTAATGGTGCTTTCAGCGGCATGAGTGAAATCGGTGGGGGGAGTCACTCCTTGGGAAACCGCGTAAAACGCGCCGCCCGAAGGCGCTTCCGTCTGGTATGACGAGCCGGAAACCGAATACTTATTCTCCAGCTTGTCCACAGCTACAACTGTAATTGCAGAGCTCGCCATAGCAACTCCACAAGCCATTAATGCGATTTTTCCATAAATNNTCATAGCCAATATATCTGTTAATTTTNAGAATTTANACNGNNAAATNTTAANTNTTTTCCNCTTATGACGCAAAAATAGTGCAATAATTTAATCATCCCGCAAAAAAATCGTCGACTTAAATCTATTTAATAGAAACCGAGCAGCAATTAACTGAAATTGACCTTACAAAGGTGAAATAATGTAAAAAGCCCGCTTTTCAGCGGGCTTTCCTATGACATTTATGACATGAACGACTGACGTTTTTAGATCAGGTACTGTGACGAAATAGACTGATTTTCGTGAACGCGGCGAATAGTGTCGGCAAACAATTTTGCCACCGACAGGATAGTGCATTTCTTGCAACTGCCCTTATAAGGGATGCTGTTAGTGAAAATAATCTCCTCCATCATGCTGTCGTCAACACGCTGGCTTGCGGGATCGCTCATGATAGCGTGAGTGGCAAGCGCGCGCACGCTCTTCGCGCCTTCCGACATCATCAAGTCGGCAGCCTTGGTGATAGTTCCGGCGGTGTCGACCATGTCGTCGATAAGAATCACATTCTTCCCCTTCACATCTCCGATCACAGTCATCGAAGCGACCACATTGGCTTTAGCGCGCTGCTTGTGACAGAGCACCAAAGGAACGTCAAAGTATTTAGCGTAATTATTGGCGCGTTTCGCTCCGCCCACGTCGGGAGTGGCAATAACCATGTCCTCAAGATGAAGCGACTTGATATAGGGGATAAACACCGACGACGCATAGAGATGGTCAACCGGCACATTGAAGAAACCCTGAATCTGGTCGGCATGCAGGTCCATGCATATCACGCGGTCAACTCCGGCAGTGCTAAGGAGGTCAGCCACAAGCTTGGCTGCGATCGACACACGCGGCTTATCCTTGCGGTCCTGACGAGCCCAGCCGAAATAAGGCATAACTGCGATAATCGAAGCAGCCGAAGCGCGCTTGGCGGCATCGATCATGAGAAGCAGTTCCATCAAATTGTCGCTATTGGGAAAAGTGGACTGAACTAAGTACACTTCGCAACCGCGGATAGATTCTTCAAAAGAAACTTCAAACTCGCCGTCAGCAAAATGCTGGATATTCATTTTGCCAAGAGGCACACCGAGTTCCGCACAAATCTCCTGAGCCATGTATTCCGACTTGGTTCCGGCAAAGACCTTAAATGGAGGTAACATTATTACAACGAAATTTTTATATTGATTGTATTTTTCTGCAAAATTACTCTTTTTTACTGTTACTATCTCAATCTGCCGCCTGTTTTTTTACTGTCAGAGATAACATTCTTGTGTTTTATTTTCCACACAACGGCATCATTGGGACCCACTTCAGTGCAGAACGGAGCGTCACTTGAAAGCGTTTTGCGCATCATGTCCTTGCTAAGCAGCTCGGTAGCAACACAATCACCCTGCGGAATGCTCAACACCTCAAATGCGTGATTAGGAATGTTTACACGAAGATCACACGGCTCGTTGGCAAAATTGACCGCAATGAAAAGTGTTTCATTGTCACACGAACGCAACCACACGTACTGGCGGTGGGGATTGAGAGTGGGATTCTCATAGTTCACATACATGAGATCGAAGAAACGTCCGCGCGAGATAGCCTTCTCCGAGTTACACATTTTCATTATAGTCGCATATTTGCTCCTTAGCCACTTTTCTTGCCCGGTGAGACGCGCTTCGTCACACTTCCCCCCGTTGAGCCAGCGGCGCACGGTCGGTATGCTCCAATAATCAAATATGGTAGTGCGTCCGTCGGCTCCGCTGAAGCCTTCCGCATCGACAGCGCATTCGCCCAGCTCCTGTCCGGCATACACCATGAACGGTCCTGTGCCAATAAACGCACTGACCACAAGCGACGGAATTACGACCGAAGGATCTCCGGCATAGANCCGCGACCCGAAACGCTGCTCATCGTGATTCTCAAGAAAGTTAAGCATGTTCCCGCCGATGCCGTCGACCGTCTGCCAGCAGTGAGTTATCTGAGCTGCTGACACATTGCAGCATTGAATGCCGCGGAGAGTATCGTAGAGATTCACCTTGTCATACAGGTAGTCGAAACCGGCATAAATATATTGGCGATACAGAGCCACGTCATATATCTCGGCGATAAACACAATGCGCGGAAACCGTTCCTTAAGATTAGATATCGCCCAAGTCCAGAATTCCACCGGCACCATGTGAGCCATGTCGCAACGGAAACCGTCGACACCTTTCTCAGCCCAGTAGCGAAGGATGTCGAGCATCTGGAACCACGTGCGCGGGATGGGGTAAAAATGACGGGAGCCGTCACCAAAATCTATTCCGTAATTCAGCTTCACCGTCTCATACCAGTCATTGACCGACGGAAACGNCGTGAANCNGTCATTACCCGAAGCTCGCGCCGGAAATTCNACNATAAGGTCCCGCCTCACCGTCCATCGGTATCGACGGAGCGAAAAGCTGATGGGGTATATAATAGAAATTATTGTCGCGCTCAAAGAAACGGTTCTTGTCGTCATCCACCCCAAAGTCTTTCACTCCGGCAGGATGAGCGTCGGATATGTACTGCCTTGAAACATGATTGGGAACGAAATCGATAATCACTTTCATCCCCGCGTCATGAGTGCGCTCTACAAGAGCCTCAAACTCGCTGAGGCGCTCATTGACATTCTCGGCTATGTCAGGGTCTATATCATAATAGTCCTTGATTGCGTAAGGCGAGCCAGCCTTACCTTTCACAACCACCGGATTATCCCGATGAATACCGTAGGCGCTGTAATCAGTTTGATTCGAGTGCTCGATAACTCCCGTATACCACACATGAGTCACCCCGAGATTCTTAATGCTTTTAAGAACCCTGGAGGTGATGTCATTCATTTTTCCGGAGCCATTCTGGGATATAGTCCCGTTGGGCACGCAGTTTTCATTATAATTGGTAAAAAGTCTCGGCAATAATTGATAAATAACGGGCTTTTCCTGTTTCATAAATTTCAATTATAATTTGAACTTCTCTTTAGCTTCGAGAAGCACGCTTTTAGCGCTTTTATAACCGCTTTTAAATATACGTTCCTTTTCTTTAAGATTAAAAACTCTAAGATCGGCGATAGAATCAGTGGAAATGAGCACATCGCAAAGGGCGGCATCAGCTTGCGAATTAGTTCTTGCCATTAAATGATACGTGCGCGTAGCGATATCAATAATAGAACCGGTGTAAGTCTTGCTGCGTATGACAGGACTCACATTGACCCCTATCAATATCTCGCACTCATCCCTGATGGTCCATGCCGGAAGATTGTGCAGCACTCCCCCGTCGACATAATCGACTCCGTCGATATTGACAGGATTAAACACTATCGGCATGGAGCACGATGCGCACACCCTATCGGCAATCTCGCCTTCGCGCCATTGAACGGGTTCGCTCGCCGCAATGTCGGTAGCGCCGATCACCGTTGGGATGGGGCAATCCTCAAGCCGCTCCACAAGCAGGTTCTCTATCATAAAATTGCGAAAACCGTCCATTGCGAAAAAACCCTCTTTCGGCAGGCATACTTTGCAAAAGTCCGTAAACTTGTGATAGTAGAATTGCTTCATTATATCAAGTGGAGCCATCCCCGCGCCATATAAAGAAGCCACAACCGAACCGGCGCTTACTCCTGCTATGATGTCAGGCTTGATTCCAAGCTCCTCCATGGCATACAGGGCGCCAAGATGTGCGAAACCGCGCACCCCTCCGCCGCTCAGAGCAAGTCCAAGTCTATATTTTCTCTTCTTTCTCAAAATGGAGTTTTTATAAATTATAATGACAAAATTACCACTTTTTATTCATTATTCCACAATTGCCGCTCAATATTTTATATTACTCGCCGTCGAGCTGCCGGAAAAATAATTATCAATTTTTTTCAATTTTTATTTGGCAATTAAAAAATATTGCATACCTTTGCGGTGTACTATTATACTAATACACCATTATGCTAAATGTAAATAACATCACGTTTTCCTACAAGCGCAAGGCGCAGCCGGTGCTTGACAATTTCTCACTGAGCCTCGCTCCCGGCTCAGTTTACGGACTGTTAGGGAAAAACGGAGTCGGGAAATCGACCCTGCTATATCTCATCGCCGGACTGCTCACCCCCTCGGCGGGCGAAGTCATCTTCTTGGATGAAAATACACGCAAAAGACTTCCCAAAACACTAAGCGAAATCTTCATCGTTCCCGAAGAATTTTCTCTTCCCAAAATAAGCATGGAGAAGTATGTCGCCTCGATGGCTAAATTCTACCCTCGCTTCTCGGCGCAGGATCTCCGCCGCCATCTTGAGATGTTCGACCTCAACCCCGACTTGAATCTCAGCGAGCTTTCGATGGGACAAAAGAAAAAAGCCATGATGTGCTTCGCGCTTGCCTGCAACACAAAACTTCTGCTAATGGACGAACCCACCAACGGGCTCGACATTCCTGGCAAAAGCGCGTTCCGACGTTTTATCGCCCAGAACATGAATGACGACCGCACAATCCTCATCTCGACCCACCAGACACGTGACATCGAAAAGCTCATCGACCACGTGATCATCATGAACAACAGCAGCATCTTGCTCAACGAACCGATGATGGCGATAGCCTCCCGCCTCGCATTCCTCACCACGTCCAGTAAGGATGTTATCCAATCGGCGCTCTACAGCCAGCCGTCAATTGAAGGAGCCAATGTGATTCTCACCAACGACAACGATTCCGAAACCGAGGTGAATCTCGAATCGCTGTTTGAGTTTGCAATCACCAGCCCCGCAGCNCNCTCCGACATNTTCAAAACANCCACCAACATCGCCACAGTATGAATACCAATCAAACATTCAGTTTTTCGAGATTAGGCATGCTTTTCAAGAAAGACTTCATCGAGCATCACCGCCAGTTTCTTCTCGCTGCGGGATTCGTTATGCTGCTCCTGTCAGTCTTAAACATATCCATTTCCATAAATTACTCGGGATTGCCCAATGACGCCAACTTCAACACCACCTGCATTCATGTTGAAAAAGGCTGGGTTATCGCAGCTTTCATCATTTTTGGAATGATTGCCGGGGCATCCCTGTTCACCACCTTAAAAAATCCCGCTCAGCGACTGTCAACATTGATGGTCCCGGCATCTCAATTGGAAAAATTCACTGAACGCTGGCTTCTCGTCGTTCCTGGCTACATCGTGATTTTCTTATTCGTAGCATGCGTTGCCGACCTTGTGAGAGTGGGATTTTGCGAATGGATCATGCATCGAAGCGTGACTGCGATCACACTTTCCGACATTTTCGACGGTACCTACTCCCCGCTCAGAAAGTTCGCGCTCGCCACACTCCTGTTTCTTGCCATGCAGTCATTCTTTGTACTCGGCAGCGTGGTGTGGCAAAAACTTGCCATGGTTAAGACTTTCTGGGTGCTGGTCGCTATCGGCTTCGTTTATATCGCAGTCGGAGCGTGGATTATGGACACCTTTCATAGACCCGGCACATCTTTTATCCAGCCATGGTTATTTGAGAGCGCCTCAGCTCAGAACACATTACTTGCCGTAATAGCGCTGTTCAACTATTCAGTGGCATATCTGCGATTACGCGAGTCTGAAATAATCAACCGTTGGTAGCCTATGATTTTCAATGAGAACAACAAGGCTATATATCTCCAGATAGCCGACAAAATATGTGATGACATCATGCTCGGAACTCTAAACGAAGGCGACCGCATCCCTTCGGTCAGGGAATATGCGGCATCGCTTGAAGTAAATGCCAACACTGTGATGAGAAGTTACGAGTTTCTTGAAAGAAACGGCATCATATTCAATCGCCGAGGCATAGGCTNCNTTATCGAAAAAGATGCGGCTNNNANAATAAGGAAAATGAGAAAAGAAACNTTTTTCANCGGAGAGTGNGACTATTTCTTCCGCCAGCTCATGACTCTCGGAATATCGCCCGAAGAATTAACTCAACTGTTTACAAAATATTTAAACGAAAATACAAAATGAAATATTCGACCTACATAATGCTTGCAGCTTTCTGCGCCGGATTAGTTGCCGTCGTCGTCTTAGCGCTGACACTCCTCGCTTCAGCCGAGCCATGGGAGAACTCAGCCATGAAATTGAAAGGAAAATCCGTAAGCTTGANACTGCCTGAATTCNGCCATATCGACATTTCGATCTACTCTCGCGGCGAAAAATTCATTCTTGAAAATTTCAGAGGAATAGAAATTGTGGAATGTGACTCGATAGATGCGCCCGCAATGAGTCTCAGCGAAAGTATAAATGCAATGACTGAAACCCGAATGGTCGGCGACACGCTCTATCTCTCAGTCGATCCCTCGATAGTGTGTGACACGATAAATCCCAAAAACATGATGTTTCTCGAGGCAGCCGACATTNACCCCATTAAAGTCACGGTTCCCGCCGGAATGCTGAAAAGCATCCGCAACAGTTCTGATGCCGTCTACCTGTCAAACTTTAATGCACGCCGNATNGACGCCTCAGTAAAAAAAGCCGGCAGGATTGTCATCAACAACTGCNCTCTCGATTCACTTGTCAGCGACAGTCGACATATCGCCGAAATAAAATTGACCGATTCAAAAATAGCAATGGTTCAACTCGACAACGCGCCTGAGGACGTATCAATAAAATGCACTGATGCGACAAGCGCGATATCCAAATTAAGGGTTGCCGCAAAAAAATCCGACACGGAAAGCGCTTTGTCATTGAAAAAAGCCACTGTCGGCGAAATTGAATGGATTCCTTTGGACTCAACGACAGTCCTCGATCTTCAGCTGGCAAGTCCTGTTACGATTATATCAGAAAGCGGCAATTAATAGGTTTTAAAATCAAGAGCCGACGGAAAATGTTCTAATCTGTGGGAAAGGGGGGAACATTTTCCCGCCGGCTCTCAATATATCAATTGCGGAAAATGTAGCGGGCGAGTCCGAAGATATAACGGCGGAAACCGGGGCGGTAAAGCAACACCTTGTTGAACCAGCCGATATGCGAGCCCACAAATTTCACTACGAGTCCCACATAGATCATGGCGAAGAGCGTTCCCGGTCCTATGATGTTCCACCTCCACGCTCCGAAAAACAGATAACTGCTCAAAACGGCAAGAACCACGAGCGAAGTGTCCACATAAATCTTAAGTTTCGGGAAAGGCTTGCCGGTAACTCGGCTTAATGCGACAGGCAATCCCTCGCCCGGCATAGTAACCGAGCCACACATCACTTCAAAAGCGATTCCAACGCCCATCACGGTACATCCTNTGAANTGNGTGGCNATNCATGANNCANGGCNTTCGCATACCAGCGGNGAAGTCAGCGTCATGTTCACATCGATAAGCCAGCCAAACACCCAGCCGATNAGAAGTTGAAAAAGCTGCACCGGCTCAAAACGGCGGCGCAGGATAAGAATCTGCAAGAACACGAGCACGAAATTCATTACAATCGTGTATCCTCCCACGGTGAGTCCCGGAACGATCCCCTCCATGCCGGCGATAGAAAAAGAAAGCGGCAACGAAGAAATCACACTGCTGCCCAAGTCTGATTTAATGCACAGCACCACCCCGAGAGTCATCAAATAAAGCGAGCACAATAACAGAAAATGCTGCCACACGAAGGAAACCACACGGTCTTTCGCGGGCAATCGATAAGATGAAATCATAGACCTATTGGAAATTTATATCCGCAAAGTTACAAAAATTCCCGCAAAAGACCTACAGGTCCTCTCCTATCGAGCCGCCACCGCAAGCTTGCGCGCCGCTGATACGTGCTGCTCGCCGTCAACCGAAACTGTTGCGCGATACACGTATATACCCCTTGAGACGCGCCGTCCCGAAGCNTCGCTCAGGTTCCATTCAACAGGACCTGCGGCACTGTCGCCCGAGCGTTTTGTCGACCACACCATTCTGCCCATAAGGTCATAGACGGCAAGAGTCACGTCGGCTTTGGCATCGGGCTTGTTATGCTCAACGAAGAAGTTCACCCTGTCGACAGCAGGACTGCAGTCGGCATAGAGGTTGATGATTTGAGGCACTCTTCCACCCTTTACCGAGAATGAGATTGTCGACTCGGCAAGATTATTGGACGTGTCCCACACTCTCAACCTCAACGAGTGGTCACCGTCGCTGAGTCCGCTAAGCGGATAGGACAGCGTGCCCCACACCGGACCCTCATCACCCGGCTCGTAATATTGCACNATGTCGGAATAGGTCTTGTCGCCGTCAAGCTGCAGCGAAATCTGATGTCCTATTCCCGCCGACGAAATATTGATTCCCACATTGTCGCTCATGCGGGCGATCACGGTGGGCGATGAACTCACTTTCTGACCNTCACGGAATGAAATTGAATTAAGAGCGAAATATTCTATTACAGGAGGTGTGAGGTCATCCTCGCGGGTCTCGTCATAGCCATACACGAAGAAATCGCGGTTCACTCCCGATGCGTCTCTGCCGTCGGAGGTATAAGCAAACATGTTCAGGGCGGCGGGACGGAAATTGGACGCAATCTCACTGGGCATGGAGATAGTTACGTTAAACTTGCCTTGACGCACCGAGTCGCGCCCCACGTAAAGGCGGTCGCCCTGCTCCTCGAATGTCGATTCCTTTCCGTCGCCATGAGAAAGAGTGGTAGTGCTGTATTCGGCATCATAAAGCGTAGGCACGAAGACCCCGTTGAAATCCTCGGCAAGAGTGCCGTTGGCGGTAAGCACCCTACCCTCGATCGTCACTTCCTGGCGCGCTTTTATCGTCAGCTGCGCGTCGGCATCCACGGTCTCCCCGCCTATACGGTCGAGCACCATGCGACGGCGAGGCGACATCAACGTGAGCGCGGGATCGCCAAGAAGCACGAATCTAAGCTTGTTTTCCTCATTTCCAAGCATAGTATTCTTGGCGCGGCGCATCATCTCGCCAACCGGAACGGGAGTGCCGTCATCATAGCGGTCAAACGCTTTCGACGCCAGGGCAACCGTCATNTCGCCGTTATANGCGATATAGACAGGACGGGTTGCTGCTATCGCTCCGATCACGCCATTAGGATTGAAAAAGAGCGACTCAGCTCCCGAATTATCCACGAGGTCCCAGCGAAGGAAATCGCAAGTCGCGGCAAAAAGCATGGGCTGACGGGCGAAATTGGCGGCATCGATATCCTGCTGGGTCAACAATCCTTCGCCGGTCCAGCTGAACGTGTTGGCGTGGCCTATATACCACCACCACAACGCTCCGCTGTTAAGCGCGCGCATCATGCGGTCATGAGCTCCGACAGCCACATTATCGACCAGCGGGAAAGCGTCGACATAAACTTTCGTATAAAGATGGTTACGTCCATCCTCAGTAGAGATCATCGCATTATAGGCATCCTCCATCTGCTCAAGATGTATTCCCACGTTTTCATCGTCAGCGGCAAGCACAATGCGGTTTTTCCAATCGATTTTCTTTTCATCGGCGAGGTAGGAACGCAGTTTCGTCACGGCGAGCGCGGCATCGGTCGTCGATGTCACGGGAATGCGCCCTATAGCTATGCAATGACGGTCGCTTCCGGGTTTCACTCCCGATCCATCCTCAAGGAATGCGAGATAATCCTCAGTAGTATAAGAGGAGTTGTCATGGCTGCCGTCCACCGTTTGCCATTGAAGCAGCACCGGCTTGCCGAGCATCTTCACCTCGTTGGAAATAGCGCGGTGGTCATAGATTCCGCGACCAAGCATCAACACGAAACCAAAACGGCTGTCGGCTCCTTCACGTCCACGGTCCCAGAACATCTTGAACATGCGTCGGAAAGCATTGACATGAGGAGTTCCCGATGAAAACTCATTGAACACATCGTCCTGATTCACCACCATCACGTCGAGAGGCATTTCGGTTGATTTGCGGTGAAGCTCGGCTATCTCCTCAGCCTTATCGCGCCATTCAGGCATGGTAATGATAATCATTTGCGGAGTCTCAGCGCCATGTATATTCTGATTTGCCACCGTTCCTACATAGACAGGTGACGGCAACGAAGCGTCTTCATTCCATGCGATATAGTGCCTAACTCCCGATTCGGTAGCGGTCCAGCCAAGTTCACTGCCTGAAAGCGAGGCGTTGACTTTTGCCGCATTTCCCGGCTTGGTAACATCCCACAACCGTGTTCCCGACGAAGCGCTGCCGAGCGCCGCCGAACGAGAGTTGAGATAAAAGTCCAGAATTCCTGACGAAAGCCGAAGATTGCGTGTGTAATTCACAACGATACGGTCAAGGCGAGCCATCTTCACATTGCTGCCCGAGGGGCGGAATGAAACCGAAAGGTCCATAGCGTCACCGTTGACAGCAACACTGCGCGTCATCTCTTTCAGCACATAATGGCGATGGTAATCATCCACCGACGCATCGATTATATCAGTTGCGATGTCAGGAACCTCATTACCGTTCACCGAGAAACCGAGCTGAGAGCCGGCGCCTATTGTCTTTGTTGCGAAATGACAGCTGAAGGACACATTATCGTCAGCTTTATCGACAAGATCGAAATTGAATGAACGTGCGCGCNTCGAAGTGAAGTCCTCNCCGAGNAAAGTGTGTCCCGTCGAGCCGGGTGAAACAAGTTCCTGNTCATGATATNCCATCTCGGTAAATNTTCTCGCCACGCNCTCCGACATTCCGGCNGTGCCGGTTGTCGACGTAATTGTCTCCTCGCCGCNGNCGGTCAAGAAATAATATCCTTCATTGGAATAATAATTGCGGGTATAGTCACGCCTGCCCGCACGCTCCACTACCGCCACAGGACCCTCGGCATAAAAAACGATTCCGCGCGAGGTGGATTCCGACATAGCCTGAGGAAGATCGTCCACGTAATTTTCGGCGTTAAGCACATCGCTTATCGAAGCGCCGCCATATCCGTAGACCCTCACTTTCGACGGGTCGGAAAAGCCCCAGCGTTGCAAATCGGCAGTAGGAATGAGGTAAATTCCTGATTCACTTACTTTAATCTTCACCCATCGCCCTGCCGACAATTTTGACGACTGAGCATACGTGTCAAGTGAAAACGCTGAAACGCAAGGAGTTTCCACCACCCCCCACACCATCAGCATCAAAAAACAAAATAGTTTTATATAATAAGTAGGATATCCGTGTTTCATAATTACATTAATAACGATAAGNATGGCACGATTATTGTTTTTTTCACGTCATCTATTGCAGTTAAAGAAAAAAGTCGTAACTTTGTGCCCGGGTAAGTCCTACACGACCAGCTCCCCGGGAACTCCGCCAGGCCTTGACCGGAGCAACGGTACCGGGTTGTAGCGGTGCGATGTAGTCAGCTTACCCTTTTTTTGTGCCCGTGCCAAAAAATTCGGCAGCCAATATTTCGGGAGTGTCAGGTAATGTTGTATCTTTGTTTGAAAAATAATAATTCACCATCATGCCGGAAAAGAAAATCATAATTGCCATAGACGGGTATTCATCGTCAGGCAAGAGCTCAATGGCTAAAGCGCTCGCGTCAAAAATAGGTTACCGCTACATCGACTCCGGAGCTATGTATCGCTCAGTCACCCTTTGGGCNATGCGCAAGGGGATTGTTAAAAACGGAGATGTAGACCGGGCTACGCTTATAGCGTCACTTCCTGAAATAAATATCGACTTCCGTGTGATGCCCGACGGAAAACAGCACACTCTGCTCAACGGCGAGGATGTCGAAGAACCTATACGCCACCTCGACGTGTCGTCAAATGTGTCGCAGGTCTCGGTCATTCCCGAAGTGCGCCATAAACTTGTGGACCTCCAGCAGAGTCTCGGCGACGGCAAGGGCATAGTGATGGACGGCAGGGATATNGGCACAACCGTTTTCCCGCAGGCTGAAATGAAAGTGTTCGTGACAGCATCGGCTCAAACCAGGGCGCAACGACGGCTGCAAGAGCTGCTCGACAAGGGAATTCCGGCTTCCTATCAGGAAGTTTTCGCCAATGTCGTGCAGCGTGACCACATCGACGAAACCCGTGAAGAGAGTCCGCTTAGAAAAGCTGACGACGCAGTGGTGCTCGACAATTCAGTAATGACTGTCGATGAACAGAACCGNTGGCTGCTCGACCTCTATCACAGCATAGTCAATTCGTGATGCGCATAGAGATCGACAAGGAATCGGGNTTCTGCCACGGAGTGGTGTCGGCGATACGCAAAGCCGAGAATGAGCTTGACCGCTCAGGCACCCTCTACTGTCTCGGCGACATCGTTCACAACAGCGATGAAGTGGAGCGCCTGAAGAAAAGGGGGCTCATAACGATAACCCACGAGGAACTCGAAACGCTCCATGACGTGAAAGTGCTGCTGCGCGCCCACGGCGAGCCGCCGTCGACCTACGAAATAGCGCGCCGCAACAATATCACCATCATCGACGCAACCTGTCCCGTAGTACTGCATCTTCAGAAACGGATTCGCGAATCCTATGACAGCCGCGCCGACAATGAGACTATCGTCATTTACGGCAAGCGCGGACATGCCGAAGTCAACGGGCTTGTGGGACANACCAACGGCGAAGCGCTGGTCGTNGAAGACCTCTCGGGGCTTGACAAGCTGAACTACGACAACGACATCGTCCTATACTCCCAGACCACCAAGTCGCTGCAAGGANTNTCGGAAATAATCTCGGCTATAGAGTCACANAAATCACCGCAATCCACATTCCGCTACTATGACACGATATGCCGACAGGTCGCCAACCGCATTCCCCAACTCAGGGAATTCGCATCGGCTCACGATCTCATCCTCTTCGTGAGCGGCAAAAAGAGCAGCAACGGAAAGATACTTTTCGGAGAATGCCGTGACGTGAACCCCAACACCCATCTCATCTCCAACCCTGATGAAATCGAGCCGGAATGGCTCGACGGAGTGAACAGCATCGGAATATGCGGCGCCACGTCGACTCCGCGNTGGCTCATGGAGAATGTCAGAGACCACCTCGTCAAAATCACCGATCATGAATGACTTTATCGCGATTGACGTGGAAACCGCCAATAATCATCCGTCAAGCATCTGCGCCCTCGGAGCCGTGAAAGTGGTCGACGGCGTAATCGAGGACGAATTTTATGAGCTCGTGAAACCTGAACCTGAATATTATTTCAGATACTTTTCCGAAAATATCCACGGCATCTTCAGGGAGGACACCGAGGATGCCGCTACATTCGACGTGGTGTGGAACAACATGCTGAAACAGTTCGGATTCGAGCATGAGCCTGAAAAAGCGGTTTTCGTGGCTCACAATAAAATGTTTGACGAAAAATGCCTGAAGGAGGCTCACAAAGTTTACGGAATGACATGGTGTGACAACANCTTCCTTTGCACGTTGCAGAAAGCGCGACGCGCCATTCCCCGTCAACTCATCGGGAGCTACTCGCTCCCAGTCCTGTGTGACTTTCTTGGCATACCATTCAATAATCATCACAACGCGCTTGCCGATGCCGAGGCTTGCGCGAAAATAGCAATGACACTTTTATGAAAAAACTATTGCCAGTCATCTTCGCCACGCTGCTCTTCGGATGCGGCAAAAGCGCTTCGGAAAAGGCGGCATACAGCCGGGGAGAAGCCGANGCNGCGACCCTGATTGAAACAATATCATCCATGTCGGAAATGCAGTTTGAAAGTTACTTGCTCAATGTGCGAGCCAANGAATACAGCTATGTCACTTCGGGCGATTCTGCTGCTTCCGTGTCCTATATCGAAGGATTCGAAGACTATCTGAAAGAGCATTCCGACTCCATTTCATCACTAATTCTTTGATTATTTCAAATTTTTATCACCACAAGAATCATGCATAGCGTAAAGGAATATGTCGACTACATCGACTTGCAGATTTCAGCCATCAAATACCCGTCATCGCCAAGCGGATTGTATGAACCGATAAAATATGCCCTCTCCGCAGGAGGCAAAAGATTGCGCCCAATGCTCCTCCTCGCGTCAGCCGAATCGCTCGGCACACCGATGGGGATGGTCATCAACCAAGCGCTCGCTATCGAAATGTTCCACAACTTCACCCTGCTTCATGACGACTTGATGGATCGCGCCGACATGCGCCACGGCAAGCCCACTGTCCACATAAAATGGGACTCCCCCACCGCCATTCTCTCAGGCGACACCATGCTGACGCTTTCAGGCATGATGGTGACAAAAGGACTGCGCGACAAATCGGGACTTGAAATTCTAAGACTGTTCAACGAAACCGCCATCGCCGTGTATGAAGGGCAGCAAAAAGACATGGAGTTCGAATCGCGCGCCGATGTTTCTGTCGAGCAGTACCTCGACATGATTTCTCAAAAAACGGGAGCGCTCATCGCCGCGCCATGTCTCATGGGAGCAATGCTCGCCAACGCCGACGACGAGCGCCGCAAGGCATTCGACGACTATGGCAAATTCCTCGGCAGAGCTTTTCAGCTTCAGGATGACTGGCTCGACACTTACGGCGACCCCGCCGTGTTTGGCAAAAAAATCGGCGGAGACATCCTGAACGACAAGAAAACATTCCTGCTGATAAAGGCGCTTGCCGATGCCAACGGCAAGCAGAAGGATGAGCTCCTCTCACTGATGGGCACACGCTCCACTGAAAAAATTGAGCGCGTGCGCGCCATTTATGACGCTACCGGAGCCGAGACAGCATGCCGCGCTCTGATCGAGGAGTCGACCGCCGAAGCCGTCAAGGCGATTGAACGTGCCGAACTATCAAGCAAGGCGACTGAATTTTTCCGTTCGCTTGCTGAAAAATCACTCACCCGCCGGTCATGATCATCGACACCCACACCCATCTCTATCTTCCGGAATTCGANAATCCAGCCGAGACTGTCAATCGGGCGTTCGATGCCGGGGTAGGACATCTCATATTTCCGAACGTGGACCTCGGCACGATCGACCCGATGAAGAAACTCGCCGGGCAATTCCCCGAAAACATTTCAATGGCGATGGGACTGCACCCCACCGAAGTGACCGCCAATTGGGAGGATGATATCAAGCAAATAGAATCGGAGCTTGACGGCGCGACAAACTATGTGGCAATCGGCGAAATCGGGATTGACCTTTATTGGGACAAGAATTTCAAAAAGGAGCAGATGGAGGCATTCCGTCTCCAGTCCTCATGGGCGGTGGAGCGGCACCTGCCGGTCATCATCCATTGCCGGGAAGGGCTTGATGAAATCCTTGAAGTCTTTGACTCGATGGAGAGCGTGCCCCAAGGGGTGTTCCACAGTTTCGGCGGCACGGTTGAGGATGTCGAAAAAATTCGTCGCCGGGGAGATTTCTATTTCGGCATAAACGGCATCGTCACCTTCAAGAATTCAAAGTTGCGGGAAACATTGCCCGCAATAGGACCGCAACGCCTTCTGCTTGAAACCGACGCTCCTTATCTTGCTCCGGTGCCCCACCGAGGGAAACGCAACGAATCGGCATTCATCATCCACACCGCCGCTTACGTCGCAAACACTCTCGGAATGAAGCCCGATGAAATCGCTGCCATAACGACCGAGAATGCCAAACGACTATTTAAACTTGATATAAAATGATACGCCCGGTACTCCTCAGTGACGCAAAAGCCATCACCGAAATATATAATCACTACATTTCAGAAACGACGGTTTCATTCGAAACACAGCCNCTGACCNCCGCTCAGATGGNGAAACGCATTTCAGAGCTATCCCCATCCTTCCCCTACTTCGTTCATGTCGATGAAAACTACGACGTGACAGGATATTGCTACGTACACCCCTGGAAAGAGCGAGCCGCCTACTCGGGCACAATGGAGACGACCATATATTTAAAAGCAGGACATGAAGCCTGCGGCACCGGCACGGAACTGATGAACGTCCTCATCGAAGAGTGCCGCCGGCGCGGTTATCGCATTCTTATCGCCTGTGTCACCGCCGAAAACACCGGAAGCGTGGCGTTTCATAAAAAACTCGGATTTGAACAGGTGTCCCACTTCAAGAAGGTAGGACGGAAATTCGACCGGCTGCTCGACGTGATCGATTTGCAATACGAGCTTTAGCCTCCCGATGACGAAACATAATAAAGGGTGTTGTCTCACGACGACACCCTTTTATCTACAATCTATAAAAACATATATTTTGAAAAAACGGTCAAATATGTTGTTTCTCCAAAAGTATACAAAAGATTTATCATTAACAAGAGTTTATGTTGCAGAACATATTTTAACTATTTCAGCGGATACACTGCAGGACGCAAAATCCACGGAAACGGTGATTTCATCACAATGTTTTTATCATCCATGACCTTCTTGAAAGCTGCCGCGGCATCATCGGGAGTGGCAACGCTCTCGGCAACCACATAATACAACGGCTCGGCAGTCACCACAAGCAACGCTCCGGGATAGCCCGACTCGCGCAAACGCGCCACCTGCGACTTGGCATTGAACACCTGCTTGAACTGATTGACCACTACTGAATACTGCTTCACCGTTTCGGGAGTTGAATATTGAGGTACTGTCGCCACCTGTACTGTCAACATTGGAAGAGAGTCGCCCTTCACTATAAGCCGAGAATCAATCGCCTCGCGCCTCATCTGGTCATAAATCGTTCCCTCAACCGGCGACTTCTCAGCCGACTTCTCTTTAGCCACTTCGTAAGCCGCTCTATAATTCGCCTCGGTGGTCTTGCATCCTGATGCTGCCAACAGCATGGCGATGCATAATACTGATAGGAAAAATCTCATATCGATAGCTTAATTTTTATATCGAAGCAAATTTACACATTTTCATGTAAATGTCAACTATTTCCTATGACGCATCAAAACGTAGATTATCACCGGAGCCCCTATCACCGGAGTCACGGCATTAAGAGGAATCACTCCGTTTTCGGGCAGCACGGCAATCAAATTACACAACAACGCCACCGCCGCGCCACATAGAAGAGTCGCAGGAAGCAGCACCCTGTGATTGTCGCTGCGAAATATCATGCGGGCGATGTGAGGAACTGCAAGCCCGATGAAGGACACAGGACCGCAATAGGCTGTGATCACCGCAGTGAGAATACCGGTTGAAAGGAGAAGCATATTCCTGACTGCGCGCACATTCAGCCCCAGATTGATTGCGTAATTGTTCCCAAGCAGCAGAAGATTGAGAGGCTTTATCAAAAGAATAGACATCACTATTCCCGCAACGCTTATCGCCGCAAAAACCGGCATCTGCTCCATCGAAACTCCGTTAAAAGAACCCATGCCCCACATCGTATAACTCTGAATCCCCTGCGCGGTCGATGAAAAATTGAGCAAAGTGATAGCCGATGACGCCAAGTAGCCAATCATTATCCCTGAAATTAACAGCATGAAATCATTTTTCAGCCATGTCGAAAAAATCAACAGAATCCCCATGATCGAAAGGCTGCCGGCAAAAGCCCCGGCAATAACCGCGGCATAACCGCTCCACGAATAGCTGCCGGCAACAATCGAGCCGCCGAAGAGGAGCATCACCAACGCCACCCCTAAACTCGCGCCCGAGGAGATGCCGAGTATCGACGGACCGGCAAGGGGATTGCGGAATGCGGTTTGAAGCATAAGTCCCGAAACGGCAAGCCCCGCTCCGGCAAGCAGCGCCGTCAACGCCTGCGGCAACCGGCTTCCGAGCACAATGAAGCTCAACGGACTGTCGGGATCCCCGTCGCCGATGATGATTCCCCACACCTCCTGCCACGGAATCGAGACCGAGCCTATAAACAGGTTCAGCGCAAAAAGCAGAAGGATTGCTACGGAAAGAATGCTAAATCTTATCAAGGCTGCAATTTTTTGAAATAACGAGCCGTAACAGTGTCGGCTACCAGTTCAGGATGAATCAACTCCATGAGCTCAGCCAAAAGCCATTGAGGATGAAACGGCATCTCCTCATAAAAATTATTCACCGCCGAATTACACCCGTAGACACTTCCTGACCGGAACGGAGGAAGTTTCCCATAAAGCGCGTTGTCCCTTGCGAGCTGCGACATCGTCATGTCAGCAGGCTGAGCGTAACGCACCAGCCACAAATCGGCGTCAGCGCCTTTATAAAGCACCTGTTCTGGAGCAAGCGCGGCGCTCCCCGCTATTTTATACTCGTCAAATATATTTGTTCCTCCGGCATCCTCGATAAACCGCCCCATCGTGGAATAGGCGCCGGGCACATACCACACGCCTCCATAGATAAGGTCCATCAGCACTCCCGGGCGGGTCTTGGCTCCGTCAGCGATGCGCTTAACGTCAAGATAACAGCGCTCCGTTTCGGCAAACATCGAATCAGCCTTTTCCGTCGCTCCGAAAAGCCGCCCGTAGAATTTCATCCATTCAGCCCTTCCAAGGGGCGACGCTTCCATGTAGTCGGCGCATTCCACGATTGCCACCCCCAGTTGCGACAGTTTTCCGTAACCGTTGGTGTTTTCGTAGGGCGAGAGCAAAACCGCATCAGGTGCAAGCTCGATTATGCGCTCCACATCTGGCGCCATGCTGTTTCCGCAATCGGCAATCGCTCCCGACTTCAGTCGTGCCACAATCAATGAGTCATGAATATATGAAGCGTCACAAAGACCTCTTATTGCGTCGGCGGCGCCAAATTCAGCGATGAGGCAGTTATGTACCGCCGGATAGACCACGGCATTCCTTACCGGAGTGCGAACCACCGTGCCTGGCGGAAGAGCAGCGGGGAGCTCGCAACTGTCAGGCACGAGCAGATAAGTGTGGAGCAAGCGCGTCGTGTCCCACGGATTTAGTATATCAACTTTAGTGTAGCCGTCAAAATCAACAATCTCAAGATAGCGCGAATAAGCCATGGGGATAGTGTCGCCCCCCGATTCCGAATAATGAGCGTTGCCGCTCTTGCACGAAAACAAGAGCGACAACCCTACAATCACAGAAAAAAAAGTAGTCGTAAGTTGTTTCATGAATTACTCATAATTGAAAAATATCCCGGTGGGACAAACTCCGACGGTATATTTTTTCACGAAGTTGCCCTGAACGTCATATTCATTGCAGTATCCCGGAAGGTCATAGCCGCCATAACCGTTTTCATACAACGTGATATAAATGTGTCCCGTTATGGGATCGACGCCAATAGCCGCCGGCACATCGAGTCCAGGGGTCTCTTTAAGCATATCGGAGATTGCGCCGCGCTTGATGTCATAAACCTTATAGTCGAATGCCGGAGCCATGTAAGGCGCATTTACATAGTAAAGGAAGTTGCCCCATATAGTCGCCAACGTAGCCTCGGCAATCTCCGTAAACGACTTGTCAGGATTCATTTTATAGACCTTCGACACCACCGACATATAGTCGCCTTTCGCAAGGAGGAAAATCTCCTTCCCGTTCGACAGGAACCGCTCGGGATTCAACGGAACAGTGAATGTCTCGGCAACAGTGAATGTAGACAATTCGATGCGCGACGCAGTGGTGCCGTAGCCTACCGCCCAGTTCATACCGTCGGAATTAGGCACATAGAGATTGTCGCCGAGAATAGCCATCACCTCTGGATTGGGACCCACCTTAACGGTCTTGTCAATCGACAGCGAAAGAGTGTCGAGACGCGACACATAGCCATTGAACATCGAGATATAGACTTTTCCGTCTTTTGCCACGAACGAGCGCGGATTCTGCCCCTCGGCGCCTGTGAGCGAAATCGTTTTCTCCGCTTTAAGGGTTTTACGGTCAAGAATCTCAATAGTGTTTGANTGATATACGCCAAGATATATTTTCGAACCATACACCACCGCCGCCTGAGGCGTGTCGCCAAGCTTGCGGTTATTTGCCTTAAAGAACACGTCCTGTGAAACCTTCTGAGTGGCAAAGTCGATGTATGACAGGCTTCCATCTATCTTGCTGCTCATGTTTCCCTGATTGATAACGAAGACACCTTCGCTTATCTCGGGATTATCGGGATTTGACGACTTTTTGTCGTCATCGTCGCTACATGACGCAAACGCTACCGCACAAAGGGCAAAAACCATCCCTGCATAAACTCCATTTCTCATAATCTGTAATATTGATTTAATTTAGTGAATATCTGATAGAAAACAGCCATGAACGTCCCGGCATAGGATAGCGGGCAATCACCTCATACTGCTTGTCAAGCATATTGAGCAAGTCAGCGCGCAACTCAATGGAGTGAGCCCGAAAACGGAACGTGCGATAAGCCGACATGCCACATTCCATATATCCCGGAATCCTTGTGTCGGGCGAATTACTGTTGGCGGCATACCGCGCGCTCACTCCGGTGCCGTGAATGGACACGTTTACCCACCGGTTTTCATAGCTCAGCGACATGCCTCCTGAATTAAGCGGAGTGTATGCTACCTGCTTCATCCAGTCAGGAGCCAAGCGGTCGGTTCGAGGCTGAGCGCGTTGATAGCTATAGTTACCGGCAAAGATAAGCGACTGCGCGCTGTTAAGCCTTATCGAGGCGTTCAACGTCACGTCAAGTCCCAGCATTCTCACTTTGCCGAGATTCATCATCTGCCATACGAACATATTATAAGGTATGGCGACGATCTTGTCCTTGACGTGATTCACATAACCGTCGACAGTCATCGACAACTCAGGCATCCATGACAGCGCCGGCGCGAGATAGGTGGCGCCGACATTAATCTGGTCAGTAGACTCGGGACTAAGATCGGAGCTTCCGTAATGGTCGAAATAAGCCTCGTTGAACGAGGCAACCCGGAAAATATTCTTATATGAGGCTCTCAGGAAGAAAGTTTGCCGTGAAAACGGTTGCCACGACAGGCTCAACGACGGCGAAAGTCTCATTGCGTCGCGAGCGTCAGCCCCCGCCTTCGCCCCATTGAGATAGACCGAGTAAAGCGCCCGCGCCATTATCGACAGTCTGCCGTAACGGTATCTCGCAGTCAGCGACTGCAGCACGCTATTGCGGTAAGGGCGGTTGTCATTCGGTAGGTTACTGTTGAGATTATTGTAGGCATAATCGGCTGAATAGTCAAATGCCCATCTGTCATCGGGCATGAACAGAACGCAACCCGATGCATATACCTCGCGCTGCCAATAATTCTGGTCGAGCACTCCGCCGGGATAAATGCCCTTTTCATCGTGATACAGCGACGCCGCCCAATTAAACTTGGCATTGCCCTGCACTGACCACTTCCCGTTGATGACGTTTCGATACTGAAGCTGAGTGAAGAAATTGCGTTCACGCAGCTTTTCATGATTCACGTCGTTGTAATAAATNACCGGACCCGGCAGCCGGCGACCG
Source organism: Bacteroidales bacterium (assembly GCA_009177195.1). Lineage (GTDB taxonomy): Bacteria > Bacteroidota > Bacteroidia > Bacteroidales > Muribaculaceae > Muribaculum. The sequence goes on from WFMA01000003.1 coordinate 43,442, forward strand.
TTGTCGTAATAATANACCTTNCCCTTCAGCGAGGANCGNGCCGTCAACTTGATGCCGGCGTTGATTTCGGCATGTCCCGAATTCATCATGCTGTTGTTGCGGCGTTCCCGGGAGGTGCTTGCTCCATTCTTTAGAGTGAAAGGATAGTCATTATCGGTGTGAATAAATTCGCCTGTCACGGAGAGCGCTACCCGTTCGCCCACATTCTTACCAAGCCGGAAGAACGGATTGACATTTCCGAACGACCCTATGCACATCTGTCCCTTGAAATGAAGAAGAGAGTCGCCAAATTCAGGCAATGTCAGCGACGACACCGCCAAAGTGGCAGCCGATGCCGCCGCACGCGCCGGAATGAAAATGTCGTCGTTGTCGCCGATCACCATCGACAGGCTACCGATATTGTCAAGCGAATAGCGCGACACGTCAATCTGTCCGCTTTGGCAATCGCTCAAAGTTATTCCGTCATACACAACGGCAGTGTGCCCCGCGCCGAAACCCCTCACCGAAACGGTTTTCAATCCGCCGGCGCCGCCGTAATCGCGCAGCGTCACTCCCGGCATTCGATGAAGCGCGTCCGAAATGTCGGTCACGCCTGTCACTTTCAATTTTTCAGCATCAAGAACATGGACAGGGGCGGAACTTGTCAACGACTTCGGAGCGACCGACGCAGAAACTTCCACGCCTTTCAATTCATGTATTTTTCCTGACACGGTGTCGGGCTCGACGGTGTTTCCAAACATCGCCAATCCACACAATAAAAGACTGTGACTCATTATATGCCTTCTCATCCTCGAAGAAAAACATTATTAATAAACGCTTGGCAGGTCTTCGGACTTATCTCAACCATCAATTCTGACGCCTTCCCAAATCTCATTAGTGGACTCAGTGACATTTGTCAGAATCTCACTTTGCGCGCAGGCAAAGGTGAGAATTACCGCAGCGGGACTGTCCGGGATTCACACCCGAGTTCCCTTTTAATCGCCCTCTCTATCGGGCAAACCAAATGCTCGGCAAATTTAACCAAATTTTTCCTTATCCCAAATTTTCCCGCCCAAATAATCAAATGGCTTCAAAAGATTCACCCTCCAATCCGCAAGCCTGAAAGGCTCATCCCTTTGATTGCGTGGAATATGAATGGCAAGCCTGAAAGGCTTACCCCTATGGATAACCCGGCACTACGAGCGTAGCGAGGTGTGCCGGGACAACCGTCCGCCCCGGTCCGCGAGCCTGAAAGGCTCACCCTTATGGATAACCCGGCACTACGAGCGTAGCGAGGTGTGCCGGGATCACCGAAACAAAAGATTGCACTCTGCAAAGAGTGCCCCCTAAACCAACAAGGGGAAAACGAACCCGCAAGGGTTCATCCATCAATAGCCGCAGGGCGGAACCCACGGAAACAAGCATCCCCACAAAATCCGATTCTGAAAGAATCATCAACCAGTGTCGTTCCTACAGAACTCCGAATCACGGCGGCATTCCCTGCCCCGGGGTGCCGATTCGCTCCACCCCGGGCTATTCTCTGACGGTCCTTCAGACCTACCTTGCTATTGCAATCGTTTTGGGCTCACCTGCGACAAACCGGAATGATGATTCTTTCAGAATCTAAGTTGGGTAAATTCCGCTTTCCGGTCGGTATCGCCCTATGGGCTCAACCGCCGGCTACCGATAGACGAGCCTTGCAGGCTCGCTATTTATATTCTTTCAGGCTTGCTGACCGGAAATATCTACCGATCTTGATTGATGGCGATATTGAAATAAGTAAGTCAAGGTTCTTTTGCTGCCGTTTTGGCGTGGCGAGCCTGTGTCCTGTGTGGGCGTGGTTCTCGCGGGCGCTCTTGGCGGGGGCAGCTGCCGCTTAGCAGCTCAAGGCTTGGGAGGGTGTTTGCCGCAGCCCCGGGGCGGGGAGGATGAGGGTCCGGTGTTCATTGGCGCGCCGTACGGTTGGTGTGGTCGGCTCTTCGTTGGGTGACATCGCGCGCGATGTCCCTACTTTGGGGATTGCGGGGTGCTGTACGTTTTGGGCGGCTCGGCGGTGGAAGGTGTCGTCGTCGAGCTGGCGCGGGAGGATCCGATAGTTTAAGGGATGGATGACGGGGTCGCGGGGGATTTTTTTGAGCGCCTCGCGGCGTTGTTCCCTTATGCGCCGTTGCCGCTCTTTTTCAGCGGCTTGACGGCGCTCGTATTCGTAGAACGCCAGCCGCCGGTATTCGCCGTAGTCGCGCAGNAGATAGTATTCGTCGGTGCGNGGCGGCATGCANTCNTCGAANGTGANTTCGGGGAGCGCGCCGAAGGGTATCTTGCGNCGCATGGGGCGGTAGTCGGCGGGGAGGGCGAGGTCGAGNGCGAGGAACGCCGCNTCGTCGTCCNNCAGNGAGGAGTAGTGGATNAAGGCGTAACGGAAGGGGGTGTTGNGCCGGTAGTCGCCATGGACGATGACGAATGAGCCCGNNGCGGAGGGGACTCCGGAGACGGCTGCGGCGAGGGCGTTNTCGAAGCCNTCGTTCCAGCGGGTGCANGGGTAGCGGTCGCAGTGGAGCAGGGCGGCTCGGTGGAAGGCGTAGCCGCGGATGGCGGAGTGCCTGCGGGCGGAGGCGTGGAGAAGGCGAGCGGAGGGCGCCACGGCTCGCGCCTGCTTGAGGGAGGTGTCCATGAGGACTCCGCGCGTGGAGGGGTAGAGATGGTCGAGGTAGCGCATGTAGTCGGCGATGAGG
>WFMA01000233.1 GCA_009177195.1 Bacteroidales bacterium
CGTTGGCTTCCTCGGTTATGCGCTTGTCGAGCTCCTTGCGGTCCTTGTTGTACTGGTCGATGTTTTTCGCCCTCTGATAGGCGTCGGCAAAATCGCGCGAAACGAGCAGCTCCACGGCTTCTCTTCCGCTCTGCATGCGTCCCGAGGCGTTTATGCGGGGACCTATCTTGAAAATCACGTCGCTAATGGTGATCTCGCAATTGCTGAGCTGACATATCTTGATGATAGCCCTTAATCCCACGTTGGGATTGGAGTTGAGGCGTTTCAATCCCCAGTATGCCATGATGCGGTTTTCGCCTACCATCGGCACGATGTCGGCGGCGATGCTCACTGCGACAAGATCGAGCATGTTGTCGAGGTCGCTTTCATCGATGTCGTTGCTGCGGGCGAACGCCTGCATGAACTTGAACCCCACGCCGCAGCCCGACAGATGGGGACACGGATAGGTGTTTCCCTCCAGTTTAGGATTCAGAATCGCTACCGCAGGGGGGAGTTCCTCGTCGGGCACGTGGTGATCGCAGATGATGAAGTCGATGCCNAGCGACGCNGCATATNTTATCTCCTCGATGGCTTTGNTANCGCAATCGAGGATAATGATGAGCTTGACCCCCGAAGCGTGGGCTTCGTCGATGGTCTTGGTTGAAATCCCATACCCTTCATCATAACGGGTAGGGATATAATATTCGATGTTGGAGTAGAAATTTTGCAGGTATTTGTAGACGAGCGCGACGGCGGTAGTGCCATCGACATCATAGTCGCCAAACACCATTATCTTCTCCTTTGACCCCATGGCTTTATTGAGCCTGTTTACAGCTTTGTCCATATCGGGCATCAGGAACGGGTCGTGCATATCCTTCAGTGAGGGATGGAAAAATTTCTCCGCCTCCTCGACTGATGTTATGCCGCGTTGTACCAGTAGCTCGCTAATAGGCGGGCAGTTGGCATATTTTGACTCCAATTCCGTCTCTAATTTTTGTTCTTCTGTAGTAAGGGGTAAGTAATTCCATTTACTTATCATTTATGTTGTTTTTTATTTTTTGCAAAGCAAAATGCCCATGGGGTCCATGAGCCGGGAGGAGATAGGAGACGGCATATAAAAAGACGGCAATTCATCGCTTGGAGGAGAGTGCGAAAACCGCAATATGTGCCATTACGCAAATATAGCCATTTTCTTTGAGAAAACGGCTATACGTATAAGGCTTTTATAAATAATTAAACATTACTTTTCCGGAGCGGAGTCTTGAGCGGAGTCGGAAATGTGATTGAGATGGACATCGAGCTGCGGGAACGGGAAGTTGAGCCCGGCTTTTGGCAGTTCGTTGTAGAAGCGTTCGTTCATCTGAAAATACACGTCCCAGTAAGAGCTTGATTGGGTCCATGCGCGCGCCACGAGGTCGATGCTGCTTGAATTGAGCGTTTTCAGCGCCACAAAAGGCGAGCGGTCGGCTTTGGGGAGCGATGCGCGCAGCTTGGCGTTCTGCTCTTCGATTTTCTGCACCAGCGTCATGGTGACAGGTTTCTTCCGTCGGGAGAACCAGCGCTTGTACCACGGGCGTTTCTCCTCGGCTACGGGCTGGTGTGGGTCCTGTTCTTCTTCCTTCACCTCCTCTTCGAGTTGCGACAGTTTGCGCAGGGCGCGGTCGTCCTCGATGTGCTTTTTCACGATGCGGTCGTCGCTGTTGAGGATTTCGAGGATGGTTTTCTTTGCCAGTTCGACGCTGTCGCCGTAGGCTATCGACACCTCCCAGTCCACACGGCGGTAATCCTCCTTGGAGTAGTTGTTGATGGAGCTGGTCGATAGCGGACCGTTGGGGATGATGATCTGCTTGTTGTCGGTGGTGTTGATGATAGTGCTGAATATCTGTATCTCCTTGACTGTTCCGGCAAATCCCTGGGCTTCGATGTAGTCGCCGATTTTATAGGGCTTGAGGAGCAGGATGAGGACACCGCCGGCGAAGTTCTGAAGTGTTCCGCTGAGCGCCATACCGATTGCGACACCTGCCGAGGCGAAGAGCGCCAGAAACGAGCTTGTCTCGATGCCGAGGATGCCGATTACGGTGATTATGAGGATGAAGTAGAGGACTATGCGTATGAGGCTCAGGATGAATGTGGCGAGCGAACGGTCGATTTTGCGCTTGAGGAAGATGGTGTCGACAATGCGGTAGAGCTTCTTTATGATGAACTTGCCGACGTAGAACACTATGATCGCAACAGCGAGGTGGATGGTGAAGTCGACCATCACGTTGGCAATGCGGGTGAGGAAGTCGTTGAACGATAGGTTTTCGAGCGACTTCATGGCTGTTTGCGTTCCTGCGCTTATTGTGTCGGCTGGCGCTTCGGGCTTCGGAAATTGTGAGGCGGTCGCCGCGATGATGTTGTCAAATTGCGAATTCAGCATAATGTAGTTCCGGGTTGATAGTCGTTATTCATTTGCCGCCTGCGGAATGACATCCTGATACCACCGTAGGTCCCGGTAATTATAGCGGTCGGCGTCGGCATTGCCGTCGCTATAGATAAATGTCGAGAGCCCGTGGCAGTTTGTTAGCGGGAGCGTTGCCCACATTGATTCCGTGTTGGCTTTATAAATAACAAAATCGTCCATAGCACGGTTTAACGCTGCGGTCAAACTGCCGTCGTTTTCTCCGATAAGCGCTGTGGAATAGNGGNATAGATCGTAGAATTTTCTGTTGAGCGAAGAGCCCANCGACCAGNAGTAGGTTTGCGGCNAGAAGCCGGCTGGCATCGTCATGTTGATTGAGTAAATCGAGCGCATCACCGAGGCGAGCTGATCGATTTTCGACATGTCGTAGACCGAGATGGCGATGCTGCGCGACGACGGGTTGGACTGATAGTTATAGAATTTGTAGGTGTTGGCGGCGGCTCCGACAAGGTTAGGTACGCTGCGCGCCAGCAAGGGGATATTTTCATCGTAGGGCATTCCGTCGAGCGGGGTTTCGGTGGGCGACGCCACTATGTAGTCGGCGCATCCGCGCAGCTCGTAGAGGGTTTCGATGTTGCCCATGAGGCAGCAGTCGNAGTAAATGTAGTCAANGCCCTCGCCTTGAAGCGCTTCGGCGAGTTTCGGAATCGACATCTNCTTGCCGNGGTCGATGCCCCATGAACGCGACAATTCAGGCGAAGCGTTGTCGCTGAACATCCACCCTGACGCATGGCTCCAGAGAATTAAGCCGTATTTTTCGGCGGGCGCTATGGCTCGCATGTCGGCAAACACCTCTTTCATGCGGTCGACGGTCACGCTGTAGGGGGCTGGGTCGTATTGCTTTATTTCCTCGGCTCCGTCGGCTGTTATGAGTTTTAGGGATGGCGTCTCGTTGTAGGGAGCGTGATACACGATGATGTTAGCATCCTCCAGGTTGTTGGTTTGGACTGCGGTGACCATCTCGTTGATGTCGCGGTAGTCATATTTTACCGAGCCGCTTCCGAGGGTGTTGTGGGCGGCAATGTAGACCAGCACGGTGCGCTGGGGAGTCTTGGGCTCATCTTCGTTTTTGTCCTTGTCGCAGGCGGTGAAGAGGAGCGCAGTTATGAGCAGGATCGCTATGCGTGATATGTTGAATTGCATGATTGAATCGGTTTTAAGTTTGCAAATTTACTGATTTATTTCATGAAGGAAATGCAAGAATCTATAAATATCAATAAATTGCATCATAGGATGGGGCTGAGAAGCCTGTACATGGACTCTTTTATTTTTTGTGAGCGGGGGCGCTTGTTCCAGTCGGCTGCGTTGAGCCTCACGCAGTCGTTGATGTCGTTCAGGAAGATGTCGCGCATCTGCCTGTTCACGTCGCGCGAATAGATGAACACGTTGCTTTCAAAATTGTGTTCGAAGCTGCGGAAGTCAATGTTGGTAGAGCCTACCGAAACGAACTCGTCGTCGACCACTATGGTTTTGGCGTGGAGCATCCCGGCTTCGTAGAGATAGACTTTGATGCCGGCAGCGAGACATTCCTTGATGTAGGAGAAGGTGGAGTAGGTGAGAAGAGTAGAGTCGCTTCGCGCCGGAATCATGAGCCTTACGTCGACTTTGGAGAGCGCCACCGCCTGGAGGTTTCGCAATATCGACTCGGTGGGAAGGAAATAGGGGGTCTGGATAAATACGCACCGTTTCGCGTTGGCTATCGCTTTCATCAGCACCATCGCTATGTTGCTCCACTGGTTGGTGGGGCCGCTTGTCATGAGCTGTATGCCCGAAGAGAAGTTGGGGCGGTGGATGATGCGGCTTTCGGCTTTCTCTTCAAGGAGCCCCTGCCCCATGAAGCTCCAGTCGACTGCGAAGGCGTATTGCAGCCCGCCGACGGCTGGACCGGAAATCTTCACGTGGGTGTCGCGCCATATTCCGTAGGAAACGCCCGAGATGTAGCGGTCGGCGATGTTCATGCCGCCGATATAGCCTATTTCTCCGTCGATAATCGCGATTTTGCGGTGGTTTCGCCAGTTGATGCGCGTGGCGAACACCGGAAACGTCACTCTGAAAAACGGGTAAATCTCGATGCCGGCATCCTTCATGCGTTTGAAGAAGCGGTTTTTGGTGTTCAAGGACCCGATGTGGTCATATATCACCCTCACTTTTACCCCTTCGGCGGCTTTTCGGATGAGGATGTCGGCTACGTTAGCGCCGATAGTGTCGTCGGTGAAGATGTAGTATTCGAGGTGGATGTAACTGTGGGCGTTCTCAAGGTCATGAATGAGATTGCTGAACTTGTCGCTGCCGTTGGTGAAGATCTCAACGCGGTTTCCGGGATAATAGATCGAGCTGTTGAGGGTGTTAGCCATCTTGATTTGCTGGATGCTTGACTTGGAGAAGGGGAGTTTGTTGGTGTCGACGCCGCGGAATGATTCGCGCTTGCGCAGCTTGCGACGGTTGCGCCTGGTGATCATTCTCATGTTTTTAAGGCTTCGCCCGAAGAAAATGTAGAGAATCACTCCGAATACAGGCACCATCAGCAACACCGTGATCCAGGCGAGCGATTTCACCGGATTGCGGTTTTCCGACAGCACTACGGCAATCAAGCTCACGATTGTTCCGCAATAGGCTGCCAACAGCACTATGTAGTACCAAGCCATAAATTACTGACGGTCTATGTTAGAGTTGCGGCTAAGATACAAAAAATCCTGTAATCCAGCAATATCAGACGGCGGCGATTTCACATCCTTGCCGCATAAGCATAAAAAATAAACGGGCGCGTCTCCCGACGCGCCCATTCGTTCAACTTGTATTTATGCAAAATTAATCCTTATTCTTCGGTTGTTTCAGCAACTACTGCGAAGGGAAGAGCTACGCTGACCTCTTTGTGGAGGTTGATGTTGCAAGAGTAGTTTCCGGGTTCCTTGATAGAATCTTTGAGAACGATGACTTTGCGGTCGATGTTCTTGCCGAGTTTTTCAAGGGCTTCAGCGATAGTGGCTGCGTTTACTGATCCGTAGATAGTGCCGTTGGCGCTAACCTTAACGGGGATTGAGAGCTCGATGCCCTCGAGAGAAGCTGCTACAGCTTCAGCGTCGGCTTTGATTTTGGCGAGCTTGTGAGCACGCTGGCGCTGATTTTCGGCAAGCACCTTAAGAGCCGATTCGGTAGCGATAACTGCCTTTCCCTGGGGGATGAGGTAGTTACGGCCATAGCCGTTCTTTACTTCGATGACGTCATCCTTGTAGCCTAAGCTGGGGATGTCTTCTTTCAATATAATTTTCATAATTTATTGTCTCTAAATGTTGTGATTATTTCATCAAGTCGGTTACATAGGGAAGCAATGCCAAGTGGCGGGCGCGCTTTACAGCCTGAGCCACACGACGCTGGAATTTCAATGAAGTTCCGGTGATGCGGCGCGGAAGCAATTTGCCCTGCTCGTTGAGGAACTTCTTGAGGAATTCGGGATCCTTATAATCGATATACTTGATGCCACTTCTTTTAAAGCGACAATATTTTTTCTTTTTAACGTCCACTGACAGCGGAGTTAAGTAACGAATTTCTGATTGAGCCTGTGCCATGATTTAGTCCTCCTTTGTTTCTACTGCTACTTCTTCTTGAGTTGTGGCGGGTTTCTGACCCTTGAGTGAACGACGCTTGATTGCGTAAGCGTGAGCGTACTTGTCAAGACGGAATGTCAAGAAGCGAAGAACGCGCTCGTCACGACGGAACTGAGTCTCAAGTTTCTTGATCATGTCAGCGTTGGCGTCAAATTCAACCAATGTGTAGAAGCCGGTTGACTTCTTCTGGATGGGGTAGGCAAGCTTGCGGAGACCCCAGTTTTCTTCATTCACAATTTCACCGCCGTTCTCTTTGATGAAGCCGGTGAACTTGTCTACCGCTTCCTTCATCTGAGCATCAGACAAAACGGGAGTTAAAATGAAAACGGTTTCGTAATGGTTCATACTTGTTAATTTGATATTTGTTTAAATGCGACCGCAAAGTTAATGCTTTTTATTGACAGAACCAAATTATTTTTCGCATAATATCAGTTATTTGGGTGATGACGCCCCATTTAAGCGGGATGCGGGATTTTTAATCAGGTTTTATTCATGGCGCGGGACCCTGGGGGCGGTTGAAAATTGGATGATTGGAAAATTTTTCTTTACTTTGCGGAAGTTAATGGGGGGAGCTTCCTTCGGGATCGCTGAGATTCACCCTTTGAACCTGATCCGGATAATGCCGGCGTAGTGAATCATTAACGATGAAAAATAGATATATTCTTTCAGTTGCCGCAGCTGCAATTGCTGCCGGGCAACTGTCAGCCGCCGACAGTGACGCGGTTGTAGACACGGTCATCACCCTTGGTGACGTAGAGATTGTTGCTAACAGAGCCAATTCAAAGACTCCGGTCGCTTATACCAACGTGGGGCGCCGGGAACTGCAGAAAGTCAATGACGGCAGGGATATTCCTTATCTCCTGTCGATGACTCCGTCGCTCATAACCACGAGCGACGCCGGAGGCGGCGTGGGCTACACTTCGCTGAGGGTGAGGGGCTCCGACGGTTCCCGCATCAACGTGATGGCTAACGGTATTCCGATCAACGACGCGGAGAGCCACAATGTGTATTGGGTCAATATGCCCGACCTCGCTTCTTCATTGCAGGATATTCAGATTCAGAGGGGCGTGGGAACGTCGGCTAACGGCGCCGGGGCTTTCGGCGCGAGCATCAACATGGTTACCGAGGTGTCGCCCGACGACCCTTATGGCGAGCTGAGCAGTTCCTACGGTTCCTATTCCACTTACAAGGAGACGCTTCGTGCCGGAACAGGGCTTATCAATGACCACTGGAGCGCCGAGCTTCGAGTGAGCGCGCTTGGCAGCAACGGCTATATCGACAGGGCGAAGTCGCGCCTGTGGAGCTATTTCGGGCAGGTGGGCTATCAGAACGGAGGCACGCGCCTGAGGCTTCTCGGATTCGGCGGCAAGCAGAAGACCTATATGGCATGGGACTATGCGTCGAAGGAGGAGATGAAGGAGTATGGACGGCGGTATAATCCATGCGGACGCTACATCGACAGCGAGGGCAACGTGGCGTTTTATGCCGATCAGAACGACAATTATATTCAGCATCATCTGCAGCTGCTGCTCAACCAACGCCTTGCCGACGGGTGGTATCTCTCGGCAGGACTCCACTACACTAAGGGCGACGGCTATTACGAACAGTACAAGACCCGCCGTTCGCTTGTGGAGTATGGGCTGACTCCCTTTGTGCTCGACGGCGAGACCGTGAGCAAGAGNGACCTTATAAGGCTTAAGAAGATGGACAACGGTTTTGGCGGAGGAGTCTTTTCGGTCAACTATGTGTCGGGGCGCGTCAATGCAGTTGTCGGCGGAGCGCTCAACAATTTCAAGGGGCATCACTTCGGACAGATCGCATGGGTGAGAAATTACGTCGGTCCGCTCGATCCGCTCCAGGAATATTACCGCAACACGGGTGAAAAGCTCGACGGCAACATCTATGCCCGCGCCAATGTGGATCTCGTCGGNGGGCTGTCGGCGTTCGGCGATTTGCAGTACCGCCACATTAATTATACAATAAAGGGGGTGAGTGACACTTACGATTACTCAACCGGCGAGATGCAGCGGCTCGACATTCACCGCCGATATAATTTCTTCAATCCCAAGCTGGGATTGAATTGGGCGTTGGACGCCTCTCAGCGCATGTTTGCGTCGTGGGGAGTGGCGCATAAAGAGCCTACCCGCGACAACTTCATCGACTGCGACGCCGACCGCTTGCCCAAGGCTGAGCGGATGTTTGATTACGAGCTGGGCTATCTCTATGAAGGAGGCATCTTCTCGGCGGGAGTCAACCTTTATTATATGGACTACAAGAATCAGCTTGTAGTGACGGGACAACTCTCCGACACGGGCAATCCTATAAGTGTCAACATGCCCCGCAGCTATCGCGCCGGAATCGAGATGCAGGCTCAGCTGAAGCCGGTGAAATGGTTTGACTGGCAGATCAACGCAACCCTTTCGCGCAACCGCATCAAGAATTTCGTAGAGTATATATATGAAGATGAGTGGACCAATCCCATTTCATTCGATCTCGGCGACACCCCTATCGCTTTTTCTCCCGACTTCACCCTCGCCAATGCGTTCAATTTCCGCTACCGGTGGTTTGACGCTTCGATTGCAAGCCGGTATGTGTCAAAGCAGTACATGTCCAATGCCAAGAGCGATGAACAGGCTCTCGACGCTTATTTCGTGAGTGATTTGCGTCTTGGATTCACCGTGAAGAATTTCATCGGGCTGAAGCAGCTGCGCGCCGGTTTCACCATCTACAATCTTTTCAACGAAAAGTATGAGAACAACGGNTATGCCGGAGCCGGCTATTATGTTGAAAACGGCGAGAAGGTCATATACCGTTATGCGGGCTATGCCGCTCAGGCGCCTACTAATGTGATGGCTACCGTGACACTCGAATTCTAAGCCTATGGATCTGAACGTGGCACTTGATATCCTGAAAGTCTCCGTAGGGCTGCTGTATCTCTATCTTGAGTACAACGCCAAGCGGGGANTGTGGATCGTCAGTGTGATAATGCCTGTAATATCGCTGTGGCTTTTTTACAACAAGGGATTGTATGCCGACTGCGCCATCAATGTTTACTATCTTGTTATTGCTGTCTACGGCTATGTCACGTGGAGCCGCCGGGCGTCGTCGGGCGACAAGCCTGAGCTGCCCATCACCTCGGTGCCGCTGCCGGTGGCTGGCGCGCTTGTCGGTGTCTTTGCCGGGATGTGGCTGNTGATTGCGTGGCTGCTCGCCACGTTCACCGACAGCAATGTGGTGTGGCTCGATTCGTTCACGACTTCGCTGAGTGTCATCGGGCTGTGGATGCTGGCGCGCAAATATATCGAGCAGTGGTTTGTTTGGCTCGTGGTCGATGCGGTCTACGTGTGGCTCTACTATCACAAGGGCATCTATTTTTCAGGCACGCTTTACGCATTCTACACCGTGATGGCGCTCTTCGGCTACATCAAGTGGAGAAAACTCCGCCTCAACGCCGCGGCATAATTTACGCACGTGCTTTTTTTGTTGCGGTGATCGGAGCATGCCGGATTGGCAACGTGGTAAAAAAAGAATGTGTCGGTCTTCACAGACTGACACACTCACTCACTTTGAAAAAAATTATTACCCTAATGGGAAATAATNTCTNTTATCTGTACAATACTTGATTACTTGTTGATNTACTTTTTGCCGTTNTTGATAACGATGCCTTTGTAGNTNTCGTCAACCTGNACGCCCTGAAGGTTGTAGANGGGAGCGTTTTCTTCANCAGCGTTTACGTTAACGATACCTGCAGTTTCGCCTTTGCCATAAGTTACTACGAGTACAACGCAGGGCTGTTCGCCGGTGTTGGTGAATGTAACTGAAGCG
>WFMA01000091.1 GCA_009177195.1 Bacteroidales bacterium
TTATTTATCTGATCGCAGATATAAACGTGGCACTTGCGACAAGATGTTGTCGAATATTCGCCAATTCAACACTTTAGTTATAAATAACGGGCGAGGCGAAAGCAACTGGTTAGAGTTAATGGAGCGTAGGGCTTCAGAAGGGAAAAATATCAAATCTTTGCGCTGGGAGGCTTATAAATTATGTCAGCATGCGATATTATACTCCGATTGCTTTAATATGTCAGTGGCGGCTTTAAGAGGGGCGCAAACAGTGCTTATAGCTTATGTTGAGTTCCTAATTGACCGCCAAAGTAAGCAAAAGGGAATTCCCGATTAATAGAATCATCCNTTNTAATCNATAGNGTCTTTANGCATTATACATCTTTGCCAACACTAAAANTTTCAATTCGGAAAGAATTANCTTANGGATCCCAAGTCNACTACATGCACTGGCTTCGTAAAGTCGATTCAGGCATAGCTTCTTAAATGGTTTATGATCCGGAAAGGAGCTTGCAAGATGCTTTGGGAAATTTTGCGTCCGATTTCCCAAAAGTTCTCAAGCATACGTATGTCGCACGAATAGTGATATACATTGGCAGCACCTTTCAAGCCAAGAAATATTTACTCCGGAATGCCCGACGAATCATAGATCAATTTATTAATCATCGATATCCAAATATTCAGAAGATCAAAGTAACCATCGCAAATGACTCTGATTTATGGGGATCAACCGATCTCCACATCTGGGTATTAGCCGGAATTTAGGACCGCAAAATGGGAGCAAACCTCGAGAAGTAATAAGGCGTGATAAAAAAAGTAAGAAATCACCACTATTTAGCTTCAATAATCTAATTGACATTATAAATTTTGGCAAGAAAAATAATGATAATTATAATATTGGTACAAATATAGAGATGAAAGATAATAATGAAAGTCAACTTCACTGAACTTTTAGATCTTCTTGACGATTCAGATATGACGGCAATACTCCCTTACGATGAATATGATATAATCGGCGACAAAACTGAAATTGACAACATAATCACTACTGCCGGCTACATAAATATAGACGTTGGGGATATTATGAAGATATTATCGAAAGAGACCAGCAATTATGTCATATCCGGTTTTGCCGAGGGCACAGATAGTGTTGCAAACGCATTGAAAGATGCGTTTAGCAAGTTGCCAATTGCCACAGAACGCATCTCTAAGCAGCTTTTCAATATCTGGACTCCAAAGGCTATGCAAGCCTCAATGAATGTTATAAATTCATTGTGGGACTTCATTGCGGAATTGCCGACAGATATTGATGTTATTATCTGGGGATGTGCTTTTGATGAGTCAATGGAGAGACATCAGGCAAAAGTTTCATTAATCGCATCAAGTAAATGAGTTATGTTTTGATATAATCTATGAGTTATGAATAGAGAGCTACAAGAAAAATTGGATATTCTCGTAAAGGAATATAAAGATCGTTACAGTGTTTCTGAAGTACCTGAATGTAATTATGATCGATTAAAAGAAGCCATTCGCGATAGAAAGTATAAGGGACAAACGATATTCAAGATTGACATTTATACAATAGATCGAAAAAAATTTTTAAGGGAGGAAATAGAGTGTAAGAGTATAGTCGAGAAGGAACGATATCCTTTCACTCGATTGTGGTTAAAGCACACCATTTACACTATAGATGATAAATCAATAGAGCAATTGATAGACAAGGAAATCAGAAAAAAGGACGCATGGGATGAGATACAATATATATTTGTCACTCAAATACCATGTGACAAGTATGCCACAATTAAGTCTCGTTATTCCGGCTATCCAGCAGTAAATTATATAACCATGCGTTCTTATAACTATGAGGGTATGCTGGTTGACACTACGGTCTCGTCAAGTCCGGGCTTTGGTAAACTTTCAAAGTATTATGGCAGAGCATTGGATCAGATCCGTTTTAAAAAAGGCGACATAGTTGAAATTGCAGACCTATATACTGAACCATGCAGTCAGGGAATAAAATTAGGAAGAATTATTGGTACCCCGCCTAACATAGTGGATGCATGCTGCAAATTTTCATATTGGGATAATTATTTAGATGATGTATATAAAGTTGCCATCTTAGATCCGAAAACTCTTAAATTGGTATCACATTCAGTTCCCTCAATAAATCTGTTTTATCCTCGGTTTCCCATTTCCCAAGAATTAATGGAGATCCTAAAAAATGCAAAGGCAAAAGAGCTTTGGGAAAAATAGAGATGAATTGTCAATTAGCCCTCCCGGTTAAACAGATGTGACTGTAANAGATTANACGAGCTGATTATNGACCATTAGNGGACGGCATAAAAGNNATATTAACCNCATCNAGCAAATAAGANGATGGAAAGANGNCCCGAAGTAATATTAGGACCANTAATCGCTGATAATTTCTTGNCGAAAAAAAGTCCAAGAGTGAGCGATTGTTCTATAATGACACTTGCAGATGTAAAGAGAAAAAAACAATAGAAAAAATATGTTAGGAGCAATAGCAGGCGATATAATAGGCTCGTTTTATGAGTTCACTGAGCAAAAGCGATATGCCTTTGAATTGTTGCCGCAGGGAAGTCGATTCACTGATGACTCGGTGATGAGACTATTGCTGTGGCTCATTGGCTGGCTCATTATGATGAGGACGGACTAACCGATAAGCAATTGATTGAAACCATGCAGACCCTCGGTCGCAAATATGCATTCGCCGGCTACGGAAGCTCGTTTAATAGCTGGTTATGGAGCAAGAATCCGCAGCCTTACAATAGCTGGGGAAACGGTGCGGCAATGCGTGTCAGTCCCGTAGGGCTCTATGCCGAGACCCTTGATGAAGCGCTTGAATTAGCAAAGCGAACAGCACTGGTATCACACAACCATCCTGAAGGCATCAAAGGCGCCCAAGCTGTTGCGGCAGCCGTATGGATGGCAAAGAATGGGCATACTAAAGATAAGATCAGAGACTATATTACTGAGAAATTCAATTATAATCTTGCCCGAACAATAGAAGAAATCCGTCCTTCCTATCAATGGGACGTGTCATGTCAAGGTTCGGTGCCGGAGTCAATAATCTGCTTTCTTGAAGGCAAGGATTTTATTGATGTGGTTCGCAAAGCCGTTTCACTTGGCGGCGATGCCGACACAATGGCGTGCATTGCCGGCTCCATAGCCGCCTGCATATATCCCATTCCCGAATGGATAGTCAAAGAGTGTGAAGATATTTTACCTCTACCTCTTAAGGCATGGATGTCGGGATTTGAAGGATATCTCGATATGCTGCCATTATTCAGAATGCTTGACGATTAATAAATATATACGCAAATAAGTAAAACCCAATTATTATGACTTTTGAAGAATTTAAAGAGTTGGCATTGAATCCTCCACGTTATCAAGGAGGAACGATATGTCGGCTTGACGTTTATTGCTATGCCGATGAATGGGGTGATATGAGCGATGAGGCGGAACTGCATCACGGATTCCGAGGTTACTACTCATCATGGGCAGAAGCAGATGGTTGTTTAATGCGCGTGTATGAAACCCTCGCAAAAGAGGGCTTCCGGATCTACTGCGCCATAATAACAGAGCTTCCCACCTACGTGAATATGCCATTCGATAGACCGGTATCAGTTCAAGTCTATGATGAAGGCGCAAACCTAATTGAAAGGACATTGTGCTCACAATTATGGATGATAGACAATCAGCCTACTGAAATTTTCAGAGGCAGGACTGAAAGCCAATTGAGATTTAAGCCCGGTGATATTGTTGAAATATTGGAACTATGGGCTGAAAGTCCGGCAACAATCAAAACGGCAATCATCACAGCAACTCCACCAAGTGTTGAAAGATGCTGGGAACTTAAACATAAATTCCCCGACGGCATATATACGGGATTTGAAGACGATGAGTATGAATTTATCACCTGGAATCCGCAAAAAGCGAATATTTTCTCAATCCATCCAATTTACCTTTTCAAGCCTCATTTTCCTATTTCGGAGCAACGCAGAAAGGAATTAAATGAATGGTTCAAATTTGCAACTGAAAATCCAGATAAAATTCATGGAGTTTATCCGGTAAAAAAATCAAAAAAATATGACATTTGAAGAATTCAAGAAACTTGCCTTACATCCGCCATATATAGACCAGGAATCGGTTTATAGGGTCGACGTGCATTGCAGAACGCACTTAGGTGAAAGTGAGGCTCACGAAACGCAATTCGAGGTAAGACGCACTCATAGTTTCATTTATCCTGACAGGAACTCCGCAGAAATCAAACTCAAACAAATTATTGCAGATAATAAGCTACTATATGCAATATATCTTTATCAACTCCCATTGGGTAAAGATATTTCCAACGACCTGTATCAGCGACTATGGGTATATGACCGTTTTGGCAAACTAAACGGGCAATCTCGCTGCACCGCTATGATTGAAGACCTCGATCACCCANCGGCAANATTTAGNGNNCATGACTCNGAATCTACTTGTTTCNAGCNGNGTGATATTGTNGAAGTGTATGNCCGGGNGAACNAAATANTGCGCCTCGCAACCATTATTGAGATGCCAATGACCATTGAACAGTGTTGGGAAGAACGACGCATTGTTGAGTCATGTATTATTTTAGACGGCTTAGACACCAAAAACACTGATGACAACTATTGGCTATATGCCGATAGCGATTCTTACACTGCTGTAAACGGTCCCGACATTGATAAAAATAGATTATTTCCCCGGTCCTACGATATCCTCGAGGTCAACTATCCAATATCTCCAGAAATCCGCCTACGTTTCAACGAATATTATCGCCATGCTAGCAATGCCATCAACAATGAGAAGGCAGCTCGGCAAAAAGCCATAGATAAGATGATGAATGACTTTATTAATTTACTCTAATACGCCTAAACAACAAACGAGTCACAGTCGCACCCGCAATCCACCGCAAAAAAAGCAGGGAGATGGATAGTGGTGTATGTCTCGGGGTTTTATTAACTTTGTGGAGCAAAACTGATGATACGATGAGCGAAACATCTAAGCGACATTTAACCAAATGGATTGCCATAACCGTGGGAGTTATGTTCATTCTGCCGGGTGCGGTAGCCAAGTTTGCATCCGAATGTTCGGGCATGGCTCTGTGCATGATGCTGTTCTTCGTCATTAACCCTGTATATTCAATTATTATAGGGATTGTTGCCGGGCGGAATATGAAGGCGATGTGGAATCTGCCACTGATATCGGCGGTAGCATTCCTCGCCGGAGCTTGGTTGTTCTTTGACGTTCACGAACCGTGGTTTATCGCTTACTCAGGTGTTTACCTCTGCATTGGTCTTGCCGCAATGCTGATGTTCCACTATATAACAAAAGAATAGTATGCCCTGCAAAACTCAGTCATTGATTGCTACTGCAGCAGTCCTATTAATCTTCGCAATCCAATCTTGCGGAAGATCAAACTCTACCGATTCACTGCAAAAGGCTCTGGAAGAATATGTCAACGACAAAGACGCAAATATCGGTATTGCGGTGATAGTTGAAGGAAAAGACACTATCGAAATCAATGGCGACAGGGATTTCCCGATGCTGAGCGTCTACAAGTTCCCTATTGCAGTGGCGCTTGGCGATTATCTCCGCGTTGGCAGCAAACTACTCCCTGACTCCATCACAATATCCACGGCTGATCTAAAGCCTGACACCTACAGCCCGATGCGGGAAAAATATGGGGACGGTGAGGCGTTTCAACTGCCATTTTATGAGCTGATGGCTTACGCGCTGCAACAGAGCGACAATAATGCCTCCGACATCCTTCTTAAAATAATGGGCGGACCCGAAAGCGCCATGTCGGCACTGAGAAGACTTGGGGTGGAAAATATCAATATCGCTTCAACCGAAGAAGAGATGCACGCCAATCCGCAACTTTGCTATGCCAACACAGCGACCCCGCTCTCTATGGCGCGACTCTTCGAGAGCTTTGATCATGGCTTTGATGACATGTACACCCGCAAANTAAAGNAATTGATGGAGNCGTGTGCGACCGGAGAGAGCCGTCTTGTAAAACCACTTAAAGATGCAAATGCCGTCATTGGGCATAAAACAGGAACCGGCTTTCAGTTGCCGAACGGCAGACTGATGGCAATAAATGATGCAGGATACGTGCATCTTCCCGACGGCACAAGCTATTCCATTGCCGTTTTCATCGAAAACTCGGGATATGACGTGCCGCAAACTGAAGAACTCATCGCCCGTATTTCAGAAATAGTCTATACCCATATAAGCAAATAATTAGCCTTTCCAGCCAGGCGGAAAGATGGCTTTTTAGATTCAAGAACGTCCATTTTGCAGGAGGGTTACCAACTTTCAATCTGAAATTTTCAAAGGGATTAGGATTATTCAGAAAAAATCGCTAACTTTGCACCGCTTTTTAAGCATCCCCGTGTGATGGGAAATTAAGAGCATTGTTTTAATCACTTAATTTTGAGTAACACAATTTAATTTTTTCAACTGATGAAAACCTATCAATTGTCAGCCGAGCCCCGTACTAACCTCGGCAA
>WFMA01000213.1 GCA_009177195.1 Bacteroidales bacterium
ATGCCAAACATGAGCACTCCGCCGGGTTCGGGTTCCATTTCGAAAATCTCTACGGCAAAGCCCTTTCGAGCCAACTCGCCAGCAACGGTGAGTCCCGCGGGACCGCTTCCTATCACCGCCACCCTACCCCGGTTCTTGGGAAGGATGTTTTCATGGGTGAGCCCCATGTCGGAATCGAAGTCGGCGATGAATTGCTCGATTTTGCCAATGTGGATGGGGTCGCCTTTCTTGTTAAGGATGCAGTGACCTTCACATTGACGCTCGTGGGCGCAGACGCGTCCGCACACTGCGGGCAAGCTGCTCTTGGCATTGATCAACGCCATCGCGTTTCCAAGGTTTCCCATCGACAGTTCGCGCATCCAGTCGGGAATGTCATTTGAAATGGGGCATCCCTTTTTACACTGCGGCACTTTACAAAGCAAGCATCTTTTTGCTTCACATATAGCTTCAAGCATGGTGTAGCCGTCGTTTCCGTCTTTAAACATATCTATATCGCAGAATAAGATTTATGAACAACCCGAAAGCGGGGAATGCAAAGTTACATCATATTTCCGACATTCCCATCAATCCCGGACCTGTATAACGCTCCCCCGCCCTCCCGAGTTCATAGGGGTAAGCCTTTCAGGCTTGCGGGTCGATTGCGGAGGGGACTTGAGGAAGAGCGGAGGCTTGGATTGATTGGCTCACTATTCAAGGTTCAATACACGCTCGCCATCTGCCAGATAGAATGTGACCGCATGGCTTCCCGCCTCCTGTTCCATATATGGACTTTTGGATATATGCGTAAAATCGGGCAATATATTTTTGCCATTCATGCGGTAATAATCCTCATAAGGTGTTTCGGGTGAAAAATATTGAAGTTGAAGGATATCCCCGTCTATATTCCGATAGGTGATGACCGGATTATCGGACACTGCATAGTCTTCCGACAACTCCACACGGACTTTTGTCTTCAGGCTTTCCGCAAAATTATCCAACTCTTTTGAAAGGTTTCTATTTTCGTCCCGATAGTCGGCGGTGACTTCGGTCGTTTCAAGAATCCAAGAGCCACGCCTGCAATCTGCATCACTCAACACAAGGACATCATGCCCCGGAATGGCATATTTGCCATCGGGTTTCTCCCATGCCCACTCTTCGGGCGTAGTGAAGGCAAACATCATGCTGCCGGTATGACAGATTATCCACTTATAGTCGCCAATACTTTTTACAATTCTTTTAAGAATACCTTTGCGTGTTAACGGGACATACATCCTATAAAATAAGGGGGTGTCCATATAATTCATTGGCACCACATAAGCACCTATCGCACTTTTGCCACGTCCGAATACACGATGATAGGGGTTCTCTCCGTAGCCGAGCTTATTGGATCGGGACTGATGAGGCTGTGGTCTTTCAGGGTTATCATGGCATACACTGAAGACGCTGACAGGCGATGCTTCACTCTGCCACACGAGATGAAGATTGCGGGTTTCCTTGAACGCGTAAGTGTACTGGAATCCTTTCAAGTATTTAGGCTCCGCCTCAATATGCTGGGTGGAAAGACCATAATTATCGCTTTGATACGTGTATCTTGAGTATCGGTACTTACTTTCCATTCTCATAGCCTCAAATGAGTAGGGATAGCGTTTTTGCCGGTTAAGGGAATCAAGAAACGGGACAGGGGTAATGTTACGCTGATAAGCCATCCAGAAATTAAAACACCCGAAGTTGTCACGGTTGCCGACGGAAGTCTCTACAAGCCTCTCATCTTGCGCACCGTAAAATAGCCAGGCAAGCTGCCCTATCTGAACATTGCAATCGAGATTCCCGGTCTGCAAGTTAGCCCACCCTTTGCTCCGCGGTGGATTGGCGCAATACAATCCTTTGTTCCAAGGGAGAAGCATTTGAGCGATAATATGATGATAGGCATTTTCGGCGGAATGCCGCAATTCTTCATCGTCGCAAAATTCCGCCAGCATTCGCAGATATTGCAAATTTGTACCGATATAAGTGAACGCGTCAGCTTCCGGACAGTTCTTTGTCACGAAAGGGAGGATGGTGTTGAGGATGTATTCTTTCAGAATTTTCTTCAGCTTAAGAGCATCATTTCCGTCGGCATCGATAAAATCGCTCCATTCCTGCGCGCAAAGATATCCGCTACATTCCTGCATCATCTTCATGTTGAGCGTAACATTCTTACGAATATATTTACCCATTGCCATGAAGGACCTTATGGTTTTGCGAAGCGTATCAGGCATAAACTCTTTTGTGAGAAGATATCCGTGGATGGTAGCATGAGCGCAAAAATCCTGATTTGACCCGGAAGCGTAGAACTCGTCGGGACGTTGCATAGCTCTATGGTACATGTCAAGGAGATTCTTGACAGCGTCTTCCCTGCGCTCGTTGCCAAGCAGGCGAGCGAAATAGAATGGTGAGACATATTTTATATCTCCATCCTGCGCCAAATCAGCATTTAGCATTTGGTTTATGAGCGATTCCGCTCGTTCTTGATACGTGGAGCCGGAAAGAGCGACCACTTTTCCCGAAGAGGCTATAGAGGTTATGCAGAAAATGAAGGTGATTATGAAATTGCGCATACCGGTAATGTTTATATGAGCCAGCGCAAAGATAGCGATTTTTGCGCTGCTTATCTTGATTGGTTTAGGGGGCACTCTTTGCAGAGTACGGTTGCGGAGAGGGGTTCCGGGGAGAGTGAGCGAACGCTCAACTCTCCCCGGTTATCCATAGGGGTAAGCCTTTCAGGCTTGCGGGTCGGTGGCGAAGTGAGTTAGTTGGGGATGAGACGGTAGGTGGCGCCGGGGGCGGTTTTGAATTCGATGAGGCAGGGGGCGAGGGTCTTGAATTTGACGGAGTTGCCGGCGGCATCGGTGAGGCGGGGGTTAGCGATGCCGTCCAGTTTGAGGCGGCAGGTTTCGCCCTTGTTGGAGAGGATGGACATAGCGGTTAAGCGCCCGTCTTTCCATGACGCTGAGATGTCGAAATTGCCTCGCGCTTTGAGCCCGTTGAAAGAGCCGTCGCGCCAGCTGTCGGGGAGCGCGGCGAGCGGCTCGATGTAGCCGGCATGGCTCTGGAGGAGCATTTCAGCGACACCGGCGGCGCCGCCAAAGTTGGCATCGATCTGGAAGGGCGGATGAACGCCCCACAGATTTTCCATGACTTTATCGGTGAGGATCATGCGGTAGAATTTGTAAGCCCGGTTGCCGTCTTTCAATCGCGCCCATGTAGCCTGGCGATGAGCCATGGACCACCCTTTGAGCGACGGGCTCTCCCCTCGCATCTTCAGNGCGACGCGCGCTCCTTCTTCCCACTCGGGAGTGGTGCTGTTGATGAGGGTTCCGGGATAGACAAGNCAGAGGTGNGAGATGTGGCGGTGGTGGGGGTCGCCGATATCGCTGTAGTGGTTNTCCTCGCGATATTCTTTCAACTGTCCAGAGGCGCCGATGTGGACGGGGTCAAGCTTGGTGATCTGCTCTTCCACCACTTTGAGGAAGGGGTCTTTTTTCTTGAGGATTTTCGCCGCGGCGAGGAGGTCGTGGAAATTTTCCCATATCATACCCTGGTCGAAGGTACACCCTTTTGTTTGGTAAGGCACTCCGTTGTGCTGATTTTCGGGCGATGAGGAGGGGTCGGCGAGCAACCATCCGTCTTCGGAGGGCTTTAGGGTCTTGGAGAGGAATTTAGCCATTCCGAGCAGGGCGGGATAGGTGTGGCGTTCAAGGATTTCGGGGTCACGGGTGAAGTCATAGTAGTCCCAATACATCTTGGTGGTGAAGCCGCCGGTGCCGGGACCTGAGTGTCCGCCCGGCGAACCGATGCCGAATGCCGACGCGCCGGTGCCGATAGCCCAACCGTTGTCGCCCTCGACGGGGCTCAGGGCTTCAGGATTNTTTTTNGAGATNTAGTTGACGGCATTGTTCTGAGCCGCCTTNCGATAAGCCTCNTTGTAGTTNACNAANGGCTCGAAAAGCTCGGTGAGATTGGTGTTGAAGGCGTGCCAGTAGTTCATCTGGACGTTGATGTTGTGCCAGTAGCCTCCCGACCAGGGAGAGAAGTCATATTGGGTCCATGCGCCTTGCAAATTGGCGGGCAATGATCCGGGACGCGACGCAGCAATCAAAAGGTAGCGTCCATACTGGAAGAAGAGCTCCTCGAGATAGGGGCTCGGCGTTCCCTCCTGATAGGCTCGCAGGAGTTTATCGGTAGGGATGCCGGGGACCTCATCGGTGAGGCAGAGGTCAACACGGTTGAAAAGGGACTGATAGTCGGCTACGTGCTCGGCTTTCAAAGCGTCATAGCCTTTTGCGACAGCCGAAGCTATGCGCTCGGAAACCGGGCGATGGGGATGCTCGTTGCCTTTGCATTTCTCATCGTGGGGAAGCGCGAAGACTCCCTCGTTGAGCACGTAGGAGGTTCCGGCGGCGATAAGGATGACCACGCTGTCGGCTCCGACGACATCGATCGTGCCGCCGTCGCCCGCCGGATTATTGCGAGCCGAGAGGGAACCGCCGAAATTGAGCACTTTCACCTGCCCCTCGTAGTCGAGATTCATGTACTCCATTTTGCCCGACATGGTTATGAGGTCGCCCTCGGCACGGACTGTTCCGGTGCGATCGTCGTTCTCCCTGCCGGGATGCAGATAGGGCAACACGGGGCGAACGCGGAACGAAAGCGCTCCGGGAGCGTCGGCAACGAGCTTGACGGCAAGAATATTGGCGGGATAGCTCACGAAATATTCACGCGAATAATTCACTCCGTCGTGCTCATATCCTACGGTGGATATAGCATCGTCGAGCCTTAGCTCGCGGCGGTAGCCCTTGGTGCCGTTGTGGAAGATGTCGAGATATATTTCGGCAAAGTTGGTGAAATTTCCTCGCCCGTTGTAGGGACCCATGTTGCCAAGGNTTTTCTCAGAAATCTGGATTCGCTCGGTGTCGGTGCGACCAAAAATATTGACCCCCATATAGCCGTTTCCGAGCGGGAGGGACCATCGCTCCCAATCCTCGTCAAATGGGAATCCTCGCGAAACAACCTTGTCATAGGAGCTGCCGCGGTTGGGGGCGGGACGTTCATACCATAAGGAATAATTTTTGTTGAGCTTCCCCGCTCCCATAGCAACGGGCAGGGATAGCAAGCACAGCGCAAATACAATCGCTTTTCTTAACATAACCGGTTTATTTTAATAATGCATATAATACAAGCCGGGGGAAGCGGCGTTCCCCTCTCGGCGCAAAGATAAGCAATCGGGGGAAAATCCGCAAGAAGCGGCGTGGCGGTTAAGCCCGATTAAGGACTTTAAAGGGGAAAATGTTGCGCGCGTACGTTATAAGCCTTAACTTTGCCCTGATTTTTGAACTAATCAAAGCTATTATGTCAACTTACACTGAAGATCAGCGCAAGGTCACAACCCATCGCCTGATTGAAATGAAACAGAGAGGCGAGAAGATCGCCATGCTTACCGCCTACGACTATTCAATGGCTAAGCTTATCGACGAGGCAGGGATGGACGTGATTCTCGTGGGAGACTCCGCATCAAACGTGATGGCGGGAAACATGACCACGCTACCGATGACGCTCGACCAGATGATTTATCATGCGAAATCGGTGGTTAAGGGGGTGAAACGCGCTCTCGTGGTGGTGGATCTTCCTTTCGGAACGTATCAGGGAAATAGCGTCGAGGCGTTGACCTCGGCGGTGAGAATGATGAAGGAGAGCCATGCCGAAGCCGTGAAGATGGAGGGTGGCTCTGAAATCAGAGAGTCGATTGAACGAGTGCTTTCAGCGGGCATCCCCGTGATGGGACACCTGGGACTGACCCCTCAGTCGATCAACAAATTCGGAACCTACGCCGTGCGCGCCAAGGAGGATGCCGAAGCCAAGAAGCTGATAGAGGACGCGAAGATGCTTGAAGAGATAGGCTGCTTTGCCGTGGTGCTCGAAAAGATTCCCGCAAAGCTCGCCACCGAAGTTGCCAGGCAGCTCTCCATCCCGGTGATAGGGATAGGCGCCGGAGGTGGCGCCGACGGACAGGTGCTGGTGATGCACGACATGCTTGGAATAAACAAGGGTTTCTCGCCGCGCTTCCTGCGCCGCTACGCCGACCTCGCCACTGTGATCAACGAGGCTGTGGGCTCGTATATCGAGGATGTCAAAACGGGCGATTTCCCCAATGAGAAGGAACAATACTAAATACACAGATTTTTATACTACACCAAAAAACATGAAAGCCAGACTTATTATCGCATTGGCGGCGGCAGCCGCAATGTCGACGACGGCGGTTTCAGCCGAGGAGCACCTCAAAAGCTTGAATCCCGCCTATTTCGACAATTCGATTCCTGCCGGAACCGACTTTTACATGCACGTGAACAAGGGGTGGAAAGAGGCTCATCCCCTCACTCCGGAACATTCGCGCTATGGCGCATTCAACATTCTGAACGACAGCTCGGAAGTGCGCGTTAAGAATATCGTTCTCAATCTCGGTAACTCAAATCCCGAACCGGGAACGGTAGCCTACAAGGTATGGACAATCTATTCCCAGGCAATGGACTCGACCCGTCGCAACAACGAGGGAGCGGCTCCTATTCTCGCCGACCTTAAGAAGATTGAAGAGACTCCCCATGAAGGGATGGAGGATCTTTTCTTCTGGATGCACAAGAACTATTCAAGCCCCTTCCTGGGCGCGGGTCCGATGGAGAACCTGGTGAACAGCAAGGAGTATGCAATGTATGTGAGCGGCGGCGGCATGGGAATGGGCGACCGCGACTACTACCTTCTCAACGACAAGCGCAACACCGAGGTGCGCGAGGCTTACAAGAAGCTGATCGTGACCCAGATGCAGAATGCGGGCTACTCTAAGAAGGACGCAAACCGCATCATGAAGAACGTGATGAAAATCGAAACCGCTCTCGCCGACTCAGCGTGGACCCGCGAGCAGAGCCGCAATATCCCGGCAATGTACAACCCCCGCTCTCTCGCCCAGCTTAAGGAGCTCTATCCCAACGTGAACTGGGACCGCTTCTTCGTGGAGACAATGGGCATAGAGGCTCCGGAGACAGTGATCGTAACCGAGCTCAACACCGTGAAGCAGGGCGACAACCTGCTGGGCTCGCTCACCGACCGCGAGATCAAGGACTACTACCTGTGGGAATACGTTTCGCAGGCTTCAGGCAAACTGAGCGACAAGTTCACCGACGCAAACTTCGCTTTCAGCAAGGTGATGAGCGGCGTTCAGGAGCAGCGTCCCCGCTGGAAACGCGCTCTCGGAGCAACTGAAGGCGCCATGGGCGAAGCCGTGGGACAGCTTTACGTGGAGCGTTATTTCCCCGAGTCATCGAAGCAGTACATGGTGGGGCTCGTGGAGAACCTTCGCACCGCCCTTGGCAAGCACATCATCAATCTTCCCTGGATGAGCGACGACACCAAACTCAACGCCATCAAAAAACTTAACTCGGTGACAGTGAAGATCGGTTATCCCGACAAGTGGAAAGACTATTCCACAATGGAAATCGACCCGAAACTCTCTTACTACGAGAACATGCACAACGTGGGCATGTGGCATCAGAATGAGCGTCTCGCCAAGTGGGGCAAACCGGTTGACCGCACCGAGTGGGGCATGACACCTCAGACTATCAACGCTTACTATAACCCGCTGGCTAACGAAATCGTGTTCCCCGCCGGTATCCTCCAGGCTCCGTTCTTCGATCCTGAATCGAGCGACGCAGAGAACTATGGCGGCATCGGAGTGGTGATAGGCCATGAGCTTACCCACGGTTTCGACGACCAGGGATGCAACTTTGACGCTGACGGCAACATGATCAACTGGTGGACAGCTGAGGACGCAGCCGCATTCGCCAATCTGACCCAGGGACTCGTGGCTCAGTTCAACGAAGTGGAAGTGCTCCCCGGACTTCACGCCAACGGTCAGTACACCCTCGGCGAGAATATCGCCGACCAGGGCGGTCTCCGCGTGGCTCGCACCGCATTCATCGATTCACAGAAGAAAAAGGGTGTGGACATCACTTCGCCCGAGGCTAAAATCGACGGCTATGACCCGATGCAGGTTTATTACCTCAATTACGCCAATATATGGGCAGGTAACATCCGCGACGAGGAGATACGCCAGCTCACCACGTCGGATCCCCACTCGCTGGGCGCCAACCGCGTGAACGTGACACTCCGCAACATCACTCCCTTCTTCGAGGCATTCGGCATCAAGCCGGGCGACAAACTTTATCGTCCCGCCGAGGAGCAGGTGGTAATCTGGTAACGGCACACTGTTTCAATAACGAACCGGGCGCAGACGCGGCACAGCCATGTTTGCGCCCGCCTTGTCTCTTACCGAGTCGATCAAGCGATCGCAATCGGCGGCATATCGAGCCGAGAGGGGGGCATCGCACGACATGAAGCAACAGCTGAGGGCGCGCGCCAGCACCGCCTCCTCGACCGCATGACGCAACGGCGAAAGGAGCGAGGAGGGCGCGGCGACGGCAATCGTCAAGATATCGTCATCGCCGCCAAGGGTGACATCCATACCCAATTCGGGCAATCGCATAGCCACATAGACCGCCGCCGAGCGGATGACGGGGGTGAGCGCCGCGCTGTGGTCACGGGTGAGCATAGGCGGGAGCTCACAGGCGGTGTCGGCGAGATAGGAACGCATGGCGGAAATGGCGTAGACTGACTCCTTTATCGCCTCAACGGAGAGGGAAAGGGTGATGGCGGTAGTTTCATTTGCTGACATAATGAGATGAATTATCGGTTAATTACTTTTTTTGATTGAAGATGAAGCGGCGACCCTTGCCGCATCGATTGTGCTGCCTGAGAATCTTGACAGCCGTAGCGGATTCAATGAAAAATTCGGACGCAGGCTCACGCACAATCACCTCGGTGACAGCTCGAATGAGCGACATCTTTTTATGCGCCCTCATCAAGGCGCCGACTTTGGCGGCAATCTCCTCCCACATTTTCCGAGCCTTGGGGCGGCGGGGGACAAAGCCGGCGACTTTCATGCTCATGAGCATATTGTAGGCGAAGTCGATGTCGACATAGTAGCGCGGAGCCCCGCAAGCGAGAGCCGCCTGAGCGAGCTCTCGGAGGGAGGTTATTTCACTTGCGGCGGGCGCGTCCATCAACGACCGGCAGACTCTGATAAAATCACGGTCGCGGGAATCATAAAATCGGTGTGTTTTGGTCATAATATTAGTTATATGTGTTGTTATTTTGAATTATCTGTTGCAAATTTACCATGCAGCATGGGTTGAATACCCGCACATCGATGTGAAAAACTGTTAAAACAACTTTACTTTCCCAAGTAAGGGTTCGGTTTATGTATTTTTGTAATAAAATTGGACAATACAGTAAAAAACCACAAAACAGATAACCGAAATGGCTGACAATTTCAAACCTGAAACCCTATGCGTGCAAGCGGGGTGGACTCCGACCAAAGGGGAGCCGCGAGTGCTACCCATCTATCAAAGCACCACGTTCAAGTATGACACAAGCGAGCAGATGGCACGGCTTTTCGACCTGGAGGATAGCGGATACTTCTACACACGCCTTCAAAACCCGACAAATGACGCCGTAGCCGCCAAAATCGCCGCTTTGGAAGGGGGCGTTGGCGCAGTGCTCACCTCGAGCGGTCAAGCCGCCAATTTCTATGCCATCTTCAATATATGCCAGGCGGGTGACCATTTCGTGTGCTCGTCAGCCATCTACGGTGGCACTTTCAACCTCTTCGGGGTGACGATGAAGAAGCTCGGCATAGAGGTGACTTTCGTCAATCCCGACGCCTCGGAGGAGGAGCTTTCGGCAGCTTTCCGCCCAAACACGAAGGCATTGTTTGGCGAAACGATCTCCAACCCGTCGCTCGAGGTGCTTGACATTGAGAAATTCGCCCGCGTAGCCCACAGCCACGGGGTGCCGCTGATTGTTGACAACACCTTCCCCACCCCGATCAATTGCCGCCCGATGGAATGGGGCGCCGACATAGTGGTACATTCCACTACCAAATATATGGACGGACACGCCACGAGCGTGGGGGGCGTGGTGGTTGACAGCGGAAATTTTGACTGGGACGCTCATGCCGACAAGTTTCCGGGACTTTGCACCCCCGACGAGTCTTATCACGGGCTTACGTACACGAAGGCGTTCGGGAAGCTTGCCTATACGACCAAATTGACCGCCCANNTGATGCGCGNCCTGGGGNGCATCCAGTCGCCGNNGAACGCATTTCTTCTCAATNTGGGNCTTGAGNCACTGCACCTGAGGGTGCCGCGCCATTGCGAGAACGCGCAGGCGGTTGCGGAATATCTGTCGAAGAACGACAAGGTGGCTTGGGTGAATTATTGCGGGCTGCCCGACAACAAGTATCACGAACTTGCCAAGAAATATCTGCCGAAAGGCTCGTGTGGGGTAATCTCGTTCGGGCTTAAAGGCGGACGCGGCGTGGCGATCAAGTTCATGGACCACCTGAAGCTCGCCGCCATAGTGACTCACGTGGCTGACGCGCGCACGTGCGTGCTGCATCCGGCAAGCCACACTCACCGCCAGCTATCGGACGAGCAGCTGATGGAAGCCGGAGTGCGTCCCGACCTGATCCGCTTTTCAGTGGGTATCGAGGATGCGGGCGACATCATCGCAGACATCGAACAGGCGCTCAACGCTGAATAGCGCAAAGTTTTTCCGATGAGGAGGAGTTTTGCCGCATGGAATTTTCTTTATAACTTTGCGCACAGAAAGCCACCGGATCGAAAGATCGTGTAAAAGAATAAGAGCTTGTTGGGAAGACCTCGACAAGCTTTATTTATTAAAAATGCGTTATGGAAACAGGTTATAATCGTCGTTATCTATTCTATTTGTTCATTTTTCTGGGCGCGCTGTCGGCATTCCCTCCGCTTGTGACCGACATGTATCTGCCGGCTCTTCCGGCAATGGCAGTGGACTTCAACGCGTCACCGTCGGGGATACAGATGGGACTGGCGATGTGCATCATAGGGCTCGCCACGGGACAGTTGTTTTTCGGTCCGCTGAGCGACAAGTTCGGACGGCGCCCGGTGATAGGGGCTTCGCTGGGGTTGTTTATCGTAGCCACGCTGCTGTGCATTCTCTCAACGACGGTGGAGTGCTTCAATATGTGCCGATTTTTCCAGGGACTTGCGGGCGCAGGGGGCGTGGTGATGTCGCGCTCGATAGCGACCGACTGCTATTCGGGTCGTGAACTCGCCAAAACTCTCGCCATAATAGGGGCGATAAACGGAATAGCCCCGGTGACGGCTCCGGTGATAGGGGGTCTCTTCGCTGAATCAATAGGCTGGAAAGGGATATTCTGCATATTGCTCGGGATAGGGGTGGCGCTCGCCGCTATGTATCTCCCCTTCAGGGAATCGCATCCCAAGGAGAAGCATTACACGGGCAATTTCTGGAGCCTGATGAAGCAATCGTCGTTGCTGCTGAAGAAACGCTCCTATATGCTTTATGTTGCGCTTTTCGGGCTATCCAACGGGGTTCTGTTCGGGTATATCTCGTCGGCGTCCTTTATTCTTCAGAATGATTTCGGGATGTCGGAACTGGTGTTTGGCATCATATTTGCCGCCAACTCGCTCGGGATAGGGATAGGGTCGATGATTTCCCTGAAATTCAAGGACCTCACGCTCGCCATCCGCTCGGGAGCGTTCGGGATGCTGGTGTGCTCGATTGCCATGCTCATAGGGTTTTATGCGAATGCGGGATTCTGGGGCTNTGANANATTCGCCTTTCTTANTCTTTTCTCGCTNGNGCNGATATTNCCCNCGNCAACGACTATGGCGATGACCGAAGGGAAGTCGATGATAGGCTGGGCGTCGGCAATCATCGGCGCGACAGGGNTCCTGTTCGGGGGCATAGTCACTCCNATTGTGGGGATGGGCAACATCCAGCTGTCGACCTACTCGACGCTGATTATCTGCTCGACCATAGCCGCCCTGCTGTCGTTCAAGAAGGCTTAACTATTTCATCAACGGGAGAGCGGCAAGCATAGCCTTGAGGGTGGACACTATTGGCAAAATGCGATAACCGGGAGGGTATATCACATTCAAGCTACCTGTTTTACAATGCTCCTAATCTGTTTACTTAAGAAAAAATTCGCCCTCGCTATTGATAGATGTGCGGTTTAGGGGGCACTCTTTGCAGAGTGCAGGAGGGATGTGGGCGTTAACCCTGCACACCTCGCTTCGCTCGTAGTGCAGGGTTAACCATAGGGGGTGAGCCTTTCAGGCTCGTGGATTCAGGACCGCAGGGGTAACATGGGCACCACTATGCTTTACACACAAAAGTCATCACAAGATATCGAGAGATTCAAATATAACATGGCGCGCCATGTCACTACTTTTTGGGGCGATTGGCTTGGAGTTTAAGGAATTCGGTGCGCGAGGATAGTTAGTTTAGCTTGTTGTATTGCTCGTCATCGACGGGCTCAAGCCATTCGTTGGCGGTGTTTTCGCCGTCGATTTCAAAAGCGAGATGGGAGAACCAGCTGTCGGCGGCAGCTCCATGCCAGTGTTTCACGTTGGCGGGGATGTGGATCACCGTGCCGGGGAGAATCTCGACGGCGGGTTTGCCCTCTTCCTGATACCAACCTCGCCCGGCGACTCCGACGAGCATCTGACCGCCGCCATTTGTAGCGCAGTGAATGTGCCAATTGTTGCGGCAAGCGGGCTCAAAGGTGACGTTGAACACCTTGACCTGCTCGGTGGAGACAGGAGCCAGATAGCTGTTGCCGATGAAGTATTTAGCGTAGGCTGTATTGGGCTCGCCGATAGGGAAAATCAGCTGTTTCTGGAATTGAGCTTTCGCATCGTCGCCTTTAATGTCGTCGCTCCACACATCTTTTGCGAGTCGGAAAGCCGCCCAAGCCTTCGGCCAGCCGGCATAGAAAGCTATATGGGTGATGATTTCGGCGGCTTCAGTGCGGGTGATGCCATTCTTTTTTGCTTCCTGAAGATGGAAAGTCAATGAAGAATCGGTGATTCCTTGGGAGATGAGGGAGGTGATGGTGACGAGGCTGCGGTCGCGGAGCGAAAGAAGGTCATTGCGGCTCCACACTTCTCCGAAGAGGATGTCGTCATTGAGACGGGCGAACTCGGGAGCAAACTCTCCGAGCTGGGCGCGCCCGGCGGTCTGTACTATTTTCTGTTGTGCCATAACGCTTAATGTTAATGTCATTATCAATGAAAGGATGCAGAATCTTTTCATGTCGGTTTAACGATAGTTTTAAAGTTTAAAAGGGAAAGAATCTATAACTCTCGATGCAAAATTATAAGAATATGTTGATTTATGTGTATCGAAAACTCGAATTAATGTATCAATTTTACGGTTTTCCTTCCCCGCCATCAAGAGCGAAATTACCATAATCAAAATAGCCCGTATTTCTACAAAATTTATTTACTTTGCAGACTCATTTCCATCATCCTTAACGTAACCCCCTACTTAAAATAGAAGATAATAGATGAAAAAATTCAGAACACCTTTAGGAATCACATTTTGCGTTGTTTCATGCGCAANGCTATCNTACGGCTGTAATTCGGATNGNAATGACGACCGANCCGGCAATGAAGATAAACCATNATCGCAATNTAACTCCCCGGCGACCAATCCTTGGCNGGCGAGTGATATTTACAGTATAACACATTTCAATTCGGCTCAGACCGACGCATTCCCATATACAGTCAAGGATGGGTTCTATAATGTGAATCCCGATGATTGCCAAGCGAGTTGGAGCGGACCGGTCAATCTGATGACCATTGCATCAACTTCTTCCGCCTATATGTGGGGTGTGGGAAGCGACAGGGTTTCATACATTAAAGTGGCTGATGGAGATTTTAAGAAAGTGGCTGAGGCAGCAATGCCCGGATGCAATATGCGCACGAAAGAGGGTCTTGAAAAATTAGTTGCCAACTATGGCTCCATCCCAGAACTTGAGACTGCAGTCAAGAATGTTTTGGGCGCTTATCCTCAGTTTGCTATAGCCAACGGCAACTATGTGCTTTGTGATCGCGACAATAATATTTATGTGAATGCCGGCAGGATTCTGGCAAGCTACAGCCTTATGGATAAAAATGATCCCGGCAAGGGGATTCAACTTAACGGGCAAATCGATATGACTCCCCATATCTTCGGATCTTTCACCATTGTCGGCGTTTCAATGAGCTATGACGGATATCTGATAGTGGCATCTCAAAAAGGATTGGTAACCGTGGACAGAGGGTTGTCCTCAGTAGTGGATTCCTATCCATTGGGAGATGACCAGATTCTGACAAATTCAATCTCCAATGACGAAAATTGCGGTGTGTATGTAGCAAGCAATAGTACTGTAGCGGGTGGAGATGGGCTGATGTAGAAAGTTATCTGCAATAACGGGCATTTTTCCAACATAGAATCGGATGGCGCCTGGCAAGCCAGATATGACGGAGGACCGGAAGCTCCGGCAATAAAACATGGATATGGCACTGGCTCAACGCCTACTTTGATGGGATTTGGAGATGAGGAAGATAAATTGGTGGTAATTACAGATGGCGCTAAAAGGATGAAGCTTGTAGCTTTCTGGAGAGATGATATCCCTTCAGATGCCAATCCTATCGACCCGTCAAACCCTCGGCTTGCGAATCAATATGAGGTGTCTTGCGGTTTACCTGCGGGCACGGAATGGGTGCAATCCGAGCAGTCGGTGGTTGCAGGAGGATATGACGCTTTTGTGGTGAATAACATTGATCCCGCCACGGCTGTGATAGATGATAAAGTGATCGCAGTGTTGGCAATCGGTCCGTTGACTCCCGGACCAAAAGGAGCGGAGTGCGTACGATGGGATGTCAAGGAAAATAAATGGATCAGCAAGTGGTGCCGACCTGACGTAAGCTCAATCAGCATGATTCCTTCGGTCAGCGTTCCTTCAGAAATGGTTTTTGTAAATGGATATGAAAACGACGGTTGGGTTGTCACCGGAATGGATTGGAAAACGGGCGCCACGCGTCATCGCGTAGCTTTCGGCAAAAACAATAGAGGCAACGGCGCCTACGCCGTAATCCAGTATCTTCAGGGGGGAAGCCTCCTCTTCAATTCGGTCGCCGGACCATTCAGGGTGAATTTCTAAAATAATCACTGCTTGACAATGTATTTATGATGGCGTCAACCCTTTGTTTATAAGGGCGGACGCCATCATTCTATCGTTTATTAACCTATTGGAAGACTGATGACCGCATAAATAATGCGTCAACAGCTATACAAATTCTATTTCAGTGGGGTTGAGGCGCATGTCCCTCAATATTTCGATTTCGTTTTCCTCCAGCGGCGTTTCAATCCGCTCGGCGCCGTCTTCAAGGGAAGCGTTTTTCACAATCTTTTCCTGCCGCATGAAGCGAGTGATGATGTCGGCGGGGTTGCATTTGTATCTTGCCGCCAAGTAAAGGATCACTTCATCGTTGCACACCTCGGAGGAGATCAATATTTTGCTTGTCATTGCCATTCTGAATTTATGATAGCGCAAATTTAGCGACACCGCCATAGCCGGACGTATCAATTGCATGGCACAATGTATCACTTGCACTGATAAGGACCTTTCGGCGCTAAAAATCAGAATTATATTGCTAAATTTGCGATATGAAAAAGATACTCAAAGTCAACTCTCCGGGCGATTATAGTTCCTATCTCGGTCAAACTGACCGTCACAGGCTGGTGAGCGTCATCGACTATAATGACATCTCCCCTATCCGTTCCAGCCTTAATCATTATGGCGTTTATGGCATCTTTCTCAGGGACGACGCTTCGGTGAATCTTCAATACGGCTGCGGCAAATACGACTACAAGGAGTCGACTTTGCTGTGCGTGTCGCCGGGGCAGATTGGAGGTAAGGAGGATGACGGAGAAAGGATTTCGATTTCGGGCTGGGCGCTGCTGTTTCATCCCGACCTCCTGCATGGAACGAGGCTTGAAAAACTTATCAGCGAATACTCGTTCTTCGACTATCACATCAACGAGGGGCTCCACATGAGCAAGGAGGAGCATGACATCATCGTGTCGCTGCTGAAGGCTATTCAGCGTGAAATCGCCGAGGAGCACGACAATGAGCAGGATGATATCATAGTGGGGTATATAAACGTGTTGCTGAAATATTGCAAGAGATTCTACAACCGCCAGTTCGTCACCCGAAAGCATGAAAACACCGACGTGCTGGCACGGTTTCAGGACACGTTGTCGAAATACTATGCCGAGGGGATGCAATTCAAGCACGGCATCCCCACAATCCAATATCTCGCCGAAAGGCTTTGCATGTCGCCCAATTATCTCGGTGACTTGATTAAACGCTCCACGGGGGAGACCGCAGGGAACCACATCAGGAATTTCCTCGTCATCCAAGCCAAGAACAGGCTTGCGGAGGGCAAAACAATCGCGGAAGCGGCTTACGACATAGGGCTGGAATATCCGCAGCACCTGAGCCGAATGTTCAAGAAACAGACGGGAGTGACCCCGTCGGAGTACCTGCGCCAGATAAAAGACAACTGAGAGAGCGGCATCTCGACCGCAAGGTTTATGAGGCGGGATGTGCCCGTTTTTTGGTGATTGCGGTATAGAACATCGAGAATATGCCCAGCAGGATAGTCATGAAGGTTTGCGTGCCCCATGCCACGATTGAGAATGCGGCGGCATCGGTATGACCTATGCCGTAGAGCATGAGGGCATACATGACAGCGATGTTCCAGGGTCCAAGACCTCCGTTGCTCGGAATCGCCATGCTGAATGACCCGAACACAAACGCCACAAGCCCCGGAAGAAGCCCGAAAGCATAGCCGGGATGGCTGACGAGCTCCCTTGTGAAGGGGAATGCGAAGAAAACAAGATAGATTTTCAAGAAATAGCATACCCAGATGGCGACGGTGAGAAACAGATACATCCAGCGCCCTTTCATGGTGAAGATCACCTTGAAGCCTTGCCACATGCGCGACATGCTTGCGTTGATTCCCCGGAAGAACTTCATGTTGCGGAACCGCAAGTCGCACAGAATGAAGAGCCCGATGGCTACGGCGATTCCCGTCCACAACTCCCATTTAGAGAAAATATTCTCAACGTCGCGCCCGAATTGATATTGGTCGAAGAAACGTGTCAAGGCTGGATTGGCAACTATCAGCGCCAGCGCCGACAGAAGGCATATCATGACAAAGTCGGAACTGCGGTCGGCGATGTCAGTG
>WFMA01000217.1 GCA_009177195.1 Bacteroidales bacterium
GGACGGCGCTGAAGATGAATGCAGCCGACCAGATGGCGAAGTGCTTGTTGCCGAATTTTGACAGCAGCAGCCGTTGAAGCGCCCCTCGGAAGAAAAGCTCCTCGGCGATTCCGGTCAAGATTCCGACTATCAGGATAGCCATGACGAGATCCCACACGGAATTGCCCCCCATGAGTTGCTGCACCATTTCCTGCGCGGCGTTCTCGCTTTGACGCAGCAGGTCCTCAAGCCCGCTCCATGGCAGATGGATAGCCTCGTTCCATGCCACAAGCCGGTTCATGGCGGGGATGGAGACAATGGCGGTAACAGTGACAAGAGCCGTTGGGGCGAGCGTCAATCGGGAGTCGAGCCCTATGTAGCGCCACGGTTGGGGGCTGGCGATGATGACGGTTAGAACGACTGGGAGGATAAAAACTGCGATATCCTGCACAAGGATGGCGCAGCGCAGCGACGAGGCGGTGTCGGTGCCTATCGCTCCCATCAGCAGCGAGGCGACGACGGTGAGAAGCACCCACCAGCACACCAATAGGAAGAGTCCTCGCCCGGCGCTTATTCTGAGTTGTGGCTCAAGCATTGTTCAATCAAATTTTTTGCGGTGGAAAGTGAAGCCCCTGCCAAGATATTTTTCTCTCACGGTGGGGTTTTCGGCGAGTTCCTCGGATGTGCCCTGGAACAGGATTTTTCCTTCAAAAAGCAGATATGCCCTGTCGGTGATCGAAAGCGTTTCAGGCGCGTTGTGGTCGGTGATGAGGATTCCTATGTTCTTCTCTTTAAGGCGGTAGACTACCTCCTGGATATCTTCAACGGCGATGGGGTCGACACCGGCGAAGGGCTCGTCGAGCATGATGAATTTAGGGTTGATGGCAAGGCATCGCGCGATTTCGGTGCGTCGGCGCTCGCCTCCCGACAGTCGGTCACCGAGGTTTTTTCTCACCTTGTGGAGGTTGAATTCCGAAATGAGGCTTTCAAGTTTTTCTTTCTGATACTCCTTGGTGGTGTTGGTCATTTCAAGCACGGCGCGGATATTGTCCTCAACGGTGAGTTTTCGGAACACCGATGCTTCCTGCGCCAGGTAGCCGATGCCGTTCTGGGCGCGCTTATAGACTGGATATTTCGTGATGTTCAGGTCGTTAAGGAATATTTCGCCTTCATTGGGTGTGATGAGCCCCACGGTCATGTAGAATGTGGTGGTTTTACCGGCGCCGTTGGGTCCGAGCAGTCCCACTATTTCGCCTTGCTTCACATTGATCGACACATGATTTACAACGGTGCGCTTGCCGTACTTCTTTACGAGGTTTTCGGTGCGCAGCACCATGCACTCGTCCGTCGGCTTTTCAGCAGCTGCCGGCGTTTCATCAATAGAATCGGGTGTCAGATTATCTTCGAGTTCCATTCTTTGTTACAGTTGTTTAGCCTTTCTCAGGCGCGCTTCTATATAATCGGTAAGCAGGTTTATCGCCACAATGTTGTTCCCTCCTTGGGGCACAATCAGGTCGGCAAAGCGTTTCGACGGTTCGATATATTGCTGATGCATGGGCTTCAACACCCTTTCATAGCGGTCGATGACCATTTGGGCGGTTCTCCCGCGTTCGATCACGTCGCGGGAAATCACTCTGATGAGCCGCTCGTCGGCGTCGGCGTCGACAAAGACCTTCACGTCCATGATGTCGCGCAGCTCGGGCTGAGTCAGCACGAGGATGCCTTCGACAATCACCACGTCGCGCGGTTCCACGGGGACGGTCGCCTCCTGGCGGGTGCAGGTGAGATAGCTGTAGGTGGGCATGTTGATCGATTTCCCCTCCTTCAGCTCTTCGAGATGTTTGCGCAGCAGCGACCATTCGATAGCGCCCGGCTCGTCGAAGTTTATATTGCAGCGTTGCTCCACGGGAACATGGCTTGAGTCTTTATAATAGGAATCCTGAGGCAGGACTGCGACTTCTCCGGGGGGCAGACTGTTGATGATTTTGTTGACAACAGTCGTTTTTCCTGAACCGGTTCCACCGGCAATACCGATAATTAGCATGTTTGAGTCGATGTTTATTTCGCTTATAACACACAAAGTAAGTAAAAAAACATTTCACAGCAAAGAAAAATCCTTAACTTTGCGTAATCATAAAGAATGCTACATGATTATCCAATCGTCATTGACAACTTTCGGGCGCTATTGCCTGTTTATGAAACGCGTCTTCTCCATGCCGCTGAAGTGGGGAGTGTTCGGACGCAAATTTTTAACCGAGGTCGGTAAATTGGGCATTGACTCGATTCCGCTGACGATTGTCATTTCGGTGTTCATCGGAGCCGTTATCTGCATCCAGATGCAGCTCAACATGACCTCGCCGCTCATGCCCGCCTATTCTACCGGTCTCGCCACCCGCGACATTCTGCTGCTCGAATTCAGTTCGGCGGTGCTATGCTTGATTCTTTCGGGCAAGGTGGGGTCCAACATCGCTTCCGAGATCGGGACCATGAGAGTGACCGAGCAGATTGACGCGCTTGAGATAATGGGCATCAACTCGGCTCAGTTCCTTGTGCTTCCCAAGATTCTCGCATTTATGTTCTTCATCCCGGTTCTTGTGGTGTTTTCCATTGCCACTGGACTTCTGGGCGGATGGTTTATAGCCGCTTTCACCGACATGATTCCGGTTTCGAGATATATCTACGGTATCCAGACGTTGTTTGTCGAATGGTATGTGTGGTACACGATTATCAAGGCGCTCGTCTTTTCGGTCATCATCACCTCGGTAGCGTCGTTCTACGGTTACTACGTGAAGGGCGGCGCGCTCGATGTGGGCAAGGCTTCGACCGACGCTGTGGTGGCAAGCTCGATATTGATACTGTTGTTTGACGTTATCCTCACTAAACTTTTGATGCAATGATCGAGGTTAAAGATATTGAAAAGTCCTTTGACGGGGTCAAGGTGCTTAAAGGGGTGAGCGCGGTGTTTGAAACCGGCAAGACCAATCTCATCATCGGGCAGAGCGGTTCGGGAAAAACGGTGCTGATGAAATCGCTCGTGGGGCTCGTGCGTCCCGAACATGGCGAGATTCTATATGACGGACGCAATCTGCTCGAAATGGACCGCAATCAGGTGCAGCATCTGCGCACCGAGATCGGGATGCTGTTTCAGGGCTCGGCGCTTTTCGACTCGGAAACTGTGCTTGGCAATGTCGAGTTTCCTCTTATGATGTACACCTCCATGAGCGTGGCTGAACGGAAGGAAAGAGCGCAATTCTGTCTGGAGCGAGTGGGGCTTAAAGGCGCCGACGAAAAATATCCCAGCGAGATATCGGGAGGAATGCAGAAGCGTGTCGCCATTGCGCGCGCCATCGCGCTCAATCCGAAATATCTTTTCTGCGACGAGCCCAACTCGGGACTCGACCCCAAGACCTCGATACTCATCGACGAGCTGCTGAGCGACATCACCCACGAGTACAACATGACCACCGTGATCAACACCCACGACATGAACTCGGTGCTCGGCATCGGCGAGAACATCGTGTTCATCAATAAGGGCTATCGTGAGTGGGTGGGCAACAAGGAGCTCATTTATGAAACTACCAACGAGGCGTTGTCCAACTTCGTGTTTGCCACCGACCTTTTCCAAAAGGTGAAGGACTACGTGATTAAGAACGCCCATCGCTGAAAGGCGCCGGGGCGAGATGTTAAAAAAAGGGAATAAATTTGCCGGGTCAGATTTATTCCCTATTTTTGCATCCGTAATCGGATTCATGTATCCGGGTGGAGAAATTTGGCTGCTTGCAACCACCGAAAAAAATGCTAAAACCGCATGATGGTTTTTCCTGTGTTTTTTCGCTCCGTCCGCGCTCTTGAATTGCGGTTCGGAGATTTTTATTTTTATAGGAAATAGAACAATAACCAGGAATAATGAAAAATTATCTTTTTACATCCGAGTCAGTTTCCGAGGGACACCCCGACAAAGTAGCCGATCAGATTTCTGATGCCGTGCTCGACGAGTTTCTTGCCTATGACCCTGCGTCGAAGGTAGCTTGCGAAACGCTTGTCACCACAGGACAGGTTGTTATTGCCGGCGAGGTCAAGAGCAACGCTTATGTCGACTTGATGGAGGTGACCCGCGGAGTCATTAACAATATAGGTTACAATCGCAGCGAGCTGATGTTTGACGGCAACGCTTGCGGAGTCTTCTCGGCTCTCCACGAGCAGAGCGCCGACATAAACCGCGGCGTCGAGCGCGAGAACATCGAGGAGCAGGGCGCCGGCGACCAGGGCATGATGTTCGGCTACGCTTGCGATGAAACTCCCAATTACATGCCGTTGGCGATCGACCTGAGCCACCTCTTGCTGCGCGAGCTTTCTGCAATACGCCGTGAAGGGGAAGTGATGACCTATCTGCGTCCCGATGCCAAGAGCCAGGTGACAATCGAGTACACCCCTGAAGGCGAGCCGGTGAGAATCCACACTATAGTGATCTCCACCCAGCACGATGAGTTCATCACCCCCGAGGAGGCTGGATCGGTTGAAAAAGCCGACACCCTCATGCTTGCGAAAATCAAGGAGGATGTCGAGAAGATACTGTTGCCGAGAGTGAAGGCGAAACTGTCGGATGGCGTGCGCGCGATGTTTGACGACGGGCTGATTCTCCATGTGAACCCCACAGGAAAATTCGTCATCGGCGGACCTCATGGCGACACGGGATTGACCGGGCGAAAAATCATCGTTGACACCTACGGCGGAAAAGGCGCTCACGGGGGCGGCGCTTTCTCGGGCAAGGACCCCTCGAAGGTGGACCGCTCGGCGGCTTATGCGGCTCGCCACATTGCGAAAAATCTTGTGGCGGCGGGAGTGGCTTCGGAAGCGCTCGTCCAGGTGGCTTATGCCATCGGCGTTGCCGAGCCGGTGAGCCTTTATGTGAATACCCGCGGCACGGCTAAGGTCAATATGTCTGACGGCGAGATTTCTGAGCGTGTCAAGAAGCTCTTCGACATGCGCCCCTATGCGATTGAGAAACGATTGAAATTGCGCGCTCCCATCTATCAGGAGACAGCCGCCTACGGTCATGTTGGGCGTGAGCCGATGACTGTTACCAAAGTGTTCAACTCAAAGTATGAGGGCAAGAAAGAGATCGAAGTGGAGCTCTTCACCTGGGAGAAGCTCGACATGGTCGATGCCATCAAAAAGGAATTTTCCCTCTGAGATACT
Source organism: Bacteroidales bacterium (assembly GCA_009177195.1). Lineage (GTDB taxonomy): Bacteria > Bacteroidota > Bacteroidia > Bacteroidales > Muribaculaceae > Muribaculum. Next base: position 5,179 of record WFMA01000217.1, read on the forward strand.
CCTCGGGATTGCCGCCACACCCATCCGGGCGTTGAAATGCGTGGTGCAGCAGAGGTAGGGACATCGCGCGCGATGTCAGCGGATGAATGCGGGAATGCCGGTGGCAATCAGGATGTTGCGATGTGGACATGGCGTGCCATGTCCACATCGTTTTTTTGCGTGCCATGTCCGTAGTGGGGAGGGGATAAAAAAAGAGTGTGTCGGTCTTCGCAGACTGACACACTCACTCACTTAGAAAAAAATTATTACCCTAATGGGAAATAATATTATGTTTATCCTAAATTAAATTCTGATTATTTGTTGATGTACTTTTTGCCGTTTTTGATAACGATGCCTTTGTAGTTTTCATCAACCTGTACGCCCTGGAGGTTGTAGATGGGAGCGTTTTCTTCAGCAGCGTTTACGTTAACGATGCCTGCAGTTTCGGGCTCTTTTTCGGTCTGGTCGGCTGATACAGTGTAGGTGATTTCTTTGATGCGATACTTTGTTCCACCGGCGTAGAAGTTATAGGTGTGACCTTTAGCCAGTTCGTAAGAAATTTCTCCTTGAGCATCGGTGATTGCCGGATCTTGTTTTTCAAGATTTACAGCGTTTACTACAGTTGTGCCGTCAGCAAGCTTTCCGTTCATTACCATTTCGGTATTGTCGTCAACATACATGTTGAATGACTTGTTGATTGCGATTGTTTGGGCGAATTCAAATTTGATTGTTCCGTTCTTAGAGGGAGTGAGTTTAATTTCACATCCGTTCTGGTTTGCTGCAAGATAGTCGGTTTTGTTCATAGCCCATGTTCCTGCGCCGGCGGTTGAGCCTTTAGAGGTGTTGTCGAGGAACTGCATGGTGATTGAAGGGAGAACAATGGTTTTGTTTTCGGGAAACTCGTCGGATGAAGCGCTCCAAGTTTCAACTTCCTGTGCTTTTGCATTGAAAGAAACTGCCATTGCGACAGCTGCCACTAATAGAGTAAATTTACGCATAAAAAATAAATTAGGTTAAAAAATAATGTGGCAGCGAAGATATATATATATATATATATGCAAGCGTTTTAGCTTTTATTAACAAAATAATTTGATTTCATTTGCTCCTGCAAAAGCATCCATTCAGGGCGTTTTCACAACGTCCTGAATAGGCTGTAGATCAACGGAGCGGCAGATGATGCCGGGCAATGGAATGGGCTAAATTTCAGAAAGTTCGAGCCAGCGCATCTCCTTTTCATCAAGAAGGTTTTTCACCTCCTCGTAGCGAGCCGATTTTGCGGCTATATCATCGACATTGCCGCTGTTGAAGAACTCTTCAAGCTCCCTCTTTTCAGCGGTCAGCTTGTCGATTTCTCCGGTGAGGCTCTCAAATTCTTTCTGCTCCTTGTAGGTGAGTTTGCGGGTGCGGTTTACGGTTTTGTCGTTGGCAGGCGCCTGGGTTTCTTTTGCCGGAGCCGCCTCGGCTGTGCGGGCTTTTTCCCATTCGCGGTAGTCGCTGTAGCCGCCCGGGAAATCCTTGATTTTGCCATCGCCCTCAAAGACGAAGAGGTGGTCGACGATGCTGTCGAGGAAGAAGCGGTCGTGGCTGATGACGATGAGACAGCCGTTGAAATTTCTCAGGTAGTCCTCAAGGATGGCGAGGGTTACGATGTCGAGGTCGTTGGTGGGCTCGTCGAGGATGAGGAAGTTGGGCGAACGCATCAGCACGGTGGCGAGATGGAGGCGCGCCCTTTCGCCGCCGCTGAGGGTGTGGATATATTTCTGCTGGTCGGCGGGGGAGAAAAGGAAGTGGGTGAGAAACTGCATGGGCGAGTAGCGGACATCGCCGTTGACCACGATGTCGTCGGCAAGCTCGGTCACGGCGTCGATCACTTTCTTATTCTCGTCAAAGGCGATTCCTTCCTGGCTGTAGTAGCCGAATTTAACGGTTTCGCCCACGTTCCATTCGCCCGAGTCGGGAGCCACGAGCCCCTGAAGCATCTTGATGAAGGTGGATTTGCCCACGCCGTTGTGCCCTATTATGCCCAGCTTTTCGTAGCGGGCGAAGGTGTAGGTGAAATCGTCGAGTATGATTTTGTCACCGAAACGCTTGTTGACCCCTGCGGCTTCGAAAATCTTGGAGCCGATGTAGGACGACTTGACGTTGAGGTTCACGTTGTCGTCGCGCATGTTCACCTTGGAGCGCTCCTTGAGGTCGTAGAAAGCGTCGATGCGGTATTTGGCTTTTCCCGCGCGAGCCTGAGGCTGGCGGCGCATCCATTCCTGCTCTTTGCGTAGGGTGTTCTTGACCTTGGCGAGTTCAGCCGACATGGCGTCGATGCGTTCCTGACGGCGGCGCAGATAGTAGTCGTAGTTACCGTCGTAGGTGAATATCTGCTGCCGGTCGATTTCGATGATTTTGTTAGTGACGCGGTCGAGGAAATAGCGGTCGTGGGTGACCATGAGGAGGGTGACGCGTGATTTTTTCAGATAGCCCTCGATCCATTCGATCGACTCGATGTCAAGGTGGTTGGTGGGCTCGTCGAGGATGATGAGCTCCGGGTTGCCGAGGATGACTTTGGCGAGCGCCACGCGTTTAGCCTGTCCGCCCGACAGGGTGGCGATTGTTGCCGAGGGGTCGTCGATGCCGAGCTGCGAGAGCTGCCTGACGGCTCGGTCGCCGTAGTCGGCGTCATATTCGCTCGCCACGTGATTTTTCATCATGTAGTCCATGATGGTCACGGAGTCGCCGAAGTCGGGGTTCTGGTCGAGGATACCCACCCGAAGCCCGTTGCGGAACACGATACTGCCTGAATCGGGGCTCTCTTTCCCTGCGATGATGTTGAGCAGGGTCGATTTTCCCGTTCCGTTCTTGGCGATCACCCCTATTTTGTCGCCCTCATACACTCCGAAAGTCACGTCGGCAAACAGCATTCTGTCTCCGTAGCTTTTCGTGAGATTGTCAACCTGTAGAAAACTCGTAGCCATGCTGCAAAGTTAGCAAAGATAATTAAAATAGAGAAGTTTTTTGAAAAGTAGGGACATCGCGCACGATATCACCATCGCAATACCTTGATTCACACTAAAATGCACTTATCTACCTTGAAATCTATCTGGTGACATTGCGTGCGATGTGACCCCGGTCCGCGAGCCTGAAAGGCTCACCCCTATGGATAACCCGGCACTACGAGCGAAGCGAGGTGTGCCGGGACCACCGAAACAAAAGATTGCACTCTGTAAAGAGTGCCCCCTAAACCCACAAGGGGAAAACGAACCCGAAGGGTTCATCCCTCAATAGCCGTGGGTGAAGCCCGCAGGGCGGAACCCACGGAAACAGGCACCCCCACAAAATCCGATTCTGAAAGAATCATCTATCCGTGTCGTTCCTACAGAACTCCTAATGACGGCACCTCACTATTACCCGGGGTGCCGCTTCGCTCCACCCCGGGAAATCTAGGACCTGTGCAAGGAAAAAGTGTTAAAAATTTTGTCGAGATTTTATTTTTGTGTTTAACATTTGAGGTTAGTGGCGTG
>WFMA01000055.1 GCA_009177195.1 Bacteroidales bacterium
AAAAAGAGTACGACAACTTTACCGGCATGAGAACCTCCGGGCTCGACGAAAAAGAGCTCGCCATGATGAAGGAGCGAGCCAACGCCTCCCTCATGGAGGAGCTCGATAGCAACCCCATGTTCAAGACGCGTCTCGTCGAAGAGGCGCGCCGCAAGGCTCGACGCTATTTTGAGACCCTTTTCAAGCAAGCCGGCTACACGGCGAGCATCGATTTCCGTCAGTCTTGAACCCCATTAATCAGCATGATGCTATGGCTAAAATGAAATTTACGATAAAACTCCTCTTCTCTGTAGCGTTGTTGTGTACCGTCGCAGCGGCTGGCTGGATGGCGTTCTCCCGCTTCATTCAGCCGGAGAAAGATGTCATTTCAGTCGGAGCCGCCCGCATTGGCGATATAGAGACGCTCGCTCAGCTATGCACGGTCGACTTCTACAACGAGGTCCCCGTGTGCGACACCATCTATCCCAAAGTGTGCTTCGCCATCCAGAAACAGCGCGGAAGCATATCCTTCGATCTCGAAAAACTGGAGGTCGACACCTCGGGCGACACTATCAAGGTCACTCTTCCCCCTGAAATCGTGCAGCTCTTTGAAGCTACCGAAAAAGACTCCTGGCAAGTCATCGACTCCAAAGATTTGCGGTGGTACAACAAGTGGTCCGAAGCAACCCCCGAGGACTGGCGTAAAGTGAAAGCGCGGGCAAAAGCGCACTCCATCAAGAAGCTGTATCTCGACGGAGTAGTGCGACGCGCCCGCTCCGAAGCCGCAATTAATCTTCAGGACCTCCTCCAAAAAGTCTACCGCAAGCCCGTCCTGGTCTCCGACCCCACCCCCCGGGGAGCACACTTTCCAATGCATAATTCATAATTCATAATGCACAATTCACAATTCACAATGCATAATTCCCAAAGCGCGCTTATGCAAAGGTGAATGGATGTTGACAGGTTGGCAAGCCGGAAAGGCGAACCCTTGCGGGTTCATCCATCGGTAGCCGTGGGTGAAGCCCAGAGGGCGGAACCCACGGAAATGAAATTTCCACAAACCCGATTCTGAAAGAATCATCAATCCTATGCGCGTGCCGTTCCTACAGACTCCACAAATTAACCCCGTTCCGCAACCCGGGGTTGCGCATTCGCTCCACCCCGGGCTGATCTCTGACGGTCTTACAGACCTCCCGCCACATCACCCACGCCCCGTGCCCCAAAACGTAGGGACATCGCGTGCGATGTCACCCGACAAATATTGTTGTAAACAAGCGTATTGTTCCATAAGCATGGCACGCCATGCCGCTACATTGAATACCAACCCCAAAAGAGCACCACCCATACCCCCCGATCATAAAAAGAGTGCTTGAAATTACTTAAGAAAAGCAACTTCAAGCACTCAACGATTAAGATGCTGATATCAGTCTATTCTTGGAGTCAGTAGATATTTCCGGTTGGCAAGCCTGAAAGGCTTACCCCTATGGATAACCCTCCACTACGAGCGCTGCGAGGTGTGGAGGGGTGAGAGACTTCCACAATCCCGCACTCTGCAAAGAGTGCCCCCTGATTTGCTGATGTCAGAGAAAAACCTCAGTAGATACTGTACGGTTATTGATATTTACTGACCCGCTTAAGCTCCACGGGTTGCTGCTGCGGAAAAATTTGATTACTTTTGCAGAAATACGACGTGCTAAAATCTTTTACCATTATGAAACTGTCGGCTGCAATCACGCTTATTGCGATTTTTTCCGCTTTCCTGCCGGTGCGCGGAAACGACCTCGACACTCCCGAAGGCTGGGCGACCTGCGCCTCGATCTATTCGGCGGGCGACTACGACNTGACNGGCGGNAANGACGGCTCNNTGATCGTGCTGCGAAACGACGGCACCGATATGCGCGCCGCAATCCTTGATGCTGTCAACAACCACGACGTGATCGTCTTTGACGGCTCAAACGGCGATTTCGTGTTGCCGGCTCACCTCAGTTTTTATTCCCTCTCGGGACGCACTCTGGTAGGCGTGAACGGCGCGCGTCTCTGTACCGAGTTTCGTGTCACGCAGGAAATCCGTGACCTCCTCGACGAGCTGAAAGTCAATACCCTCAGTCAGAATGCCGCCGACAATCTCGGCGGAACGCTCTCCAACGGCGTGCAGGTTGCCGAGCAGCGCGAGCTGACCATCAGGCAGGCGATCATCGACCGTTACGGCGATCAAAAGGAGACTTATCGCTATGCCGGAGTGTTTCTTTTCAACGGATGCTCCAACATCATTCTGCGCAATCTCGATTTCTACGGTCCCGGTTCGCTTGATGTAGGCGGCGCCGACCTGCTCACGCTCTTCGGTTGTGACCACGTGTGGGTCGACCATTGCCGGTTCACCGACGGCTTGGACGGAAATCTCGACATCGTGAACAATTCCGACTTTGTTACCGTCAGCGACACCCATTTCCGCTACACCGACTTGTCGTATAACCATCCTTTGAGCAATCTCGTTTCGGGCACGGCGATGACCGACGGCTTTCCGCAAAAGTGCAACGTAAGCTGGATTCGTTGCTTCTGGGACGAAGGCTGTACGGGGCGAATGCCTTTCACGGCGTTCGGCATCCATCATGTGCTCAACTGCTATTGGGATTGCACGAAAGGAACCTGCATTGACGCTCACGACCTGTCGAAAATACTCATCGAAAACTCCTATTTCACCAACAAGGTTGGAAAGGCGCTTGCCGTGCGCCGGGACGACGTGACGTATGAATGGCGCGGAAGCGTGTGGCAAGGTCACGCCGCCCAGCAGAGCAATGCCGTTGTCAACGTGCCATATTCCTATACGGTGATGGAGACTATGGCAGTTCCGTCGGCAGTCAAAGCTTCGGCGGAGGTTACTCTTGCCGAGCCTTTCACGAAAGAACTGTCGGTCTACCCCTCGACGGTCGATTTCGGCGAAGTCTACCAACACAATCAGGTAGAAAGAAAAATCAATATCTCGGCTTTTGGCGCGGATATCCCGCAATATCTCTCCTTGACCGCGCCTGAGGGCGTTCTCCTCTCGGCTGCGCAGGACGGCGAATACTCCACCTCGCTCCGTCTTGATGCCGTAGATGAAAATCTGTTTCAGGCCGACGTTTATCTAAAGGTGTGTTTCAACCGCGCCGGGAAAGAGGAGATGTCGATAGATGCCGCAGCGCCGGGACGGTCATTTGCCATTCCGGTCAAGGCTGAGGTCGTGGGGCTGAACGGAAACCCGATGGATGCTACGCTTTCGTGGGCGCTTGACAATGGAGCTTCAAGCGCCACCCGTGCCGCGACTGCTCATCCCGAAGTGTTCAGCAACGCGTCATTCACTCTCGGCGACAAAGTCTACATTCGCCCGAGCAAAAGCTTAATCGACTCGAAGCCGTTTGCCTTGTTTAACCCTGCCGAGGCGATTGACAAGCTTGTGGATGATGACTGCTGCATCGTGTTCGACGTTGTAACCGCTCCGGGCTACATCTTCGTGCCGAAGAGGATGAAACTTAAAGCCTCGCGCATCGGCACTGATATGTGTTACGTCGACATCGAGTGTAGCCGCAAGCCGGATGAACCCCAACGGTTAATCAACTGTTTCCAGCCTGCTCGTTCGTCAAATTCGCCCGCTTGCTCTGAACTCGACCTGCCCCTCGGCGATATTGGCGTAGGCGACTCCTTGCGCGTCAAAATCTATCTTTACTATATTCTTGCCAACAAGCAGCTGGCGCTTAGCGATGTCATGATCGAGGGGGTTGCCTACTCGGCTGGCGACTCTTCGATAGAGTCCGTCGTCAGCAATGGGACGCAGGGGAGTGTCGGGTATTACGACCTTACGGGTCGGCGGGTGTTGCGTCCGCAATGCGGTCGGCTCTACGTGTTGCGCAGCGGCGACGGCAATGCCATGTTGACCCTCTATCCATCCCTCGTGCCGGAGTGAGCCGGGCTCTAAGAGCCTTAACAGATATTATGTGACAGGCTCTAAAACCTTATCACCATTTCAAGCACCACCTTGTCGCGCTCCCCTTGCGGAGCCTCGTCGTTGTGGTGATAAAAATATTTTTCATAGTTGGCTCGCACGTCGGCATGCACTTTCCCGGCTGAATAGGTGAGTGTCGAGCCGACGGTGATGCGGTTGCGCGCCGGGTCGTCGGCATGGCTGGTCATCCCGTCCCATCGCCCTTGAAACGACAGGAGGTTGAATATCCCCGCTTTGACCGGCATGGCATAGTTGGCAAAAAGATTGTAGGCGTTGCACGCTTTATAAGCCATCCCGCAGAAATGCTCGCGCATGTACTCCCCCTCCACCGTCCAGCGGTCGTGGCTCCAACCGGCTGCCGCGTCGATGAGATTGGCTCTCGTGCCGCATGTCATCACCGTCTCCCCGCCGGTGACAAATTTGAAATCGCCCGTTTTGAAAATCACCTGCCCGGCGGCGTTCACCTTCTTGTTCCATGTTTCATGGTCGCTTATCGTCGTGGGGTTGAACACTCCCGCCTCGATAGTGAAATGGGAGATGTCGACACCCGCTTTGGCGCCGACGGCTCGGAAATTGCACACCTGCTTGGCGATAAACGAGCGGTTGGCGAAAAAATATGTGTGAGGGGCACGGAACGGTTCCACTCCGAAAGGCATTCTGAACTGTCCCGCTTGAAACGAAGCGCCCCCTCCGAGTTCGAAGCGTCCCCAAGCATCAAGTATTTTCATCTTTCCCCTGTCGCATAGATCGGTGTTCAGAAAATAGCTGATTTGCGGAGCTATTTTTCCCGTCACCAACAGGCGCGCGTTTCTGACCTGAAAGCGGCTTTCCCCCTCCTGCGTTTCCATCTCCCAGCGCGAGCGTATCGTTCCGTTGATTTGCGGCGTGTAGTTTACCGCCGCCGATTCGTCGGCAAATGCTGTCATTGCCGAGACGATGCTCAATGACAGGGCGATGATACAGTTGTGGATACTCATAGACAGGCTGAAACGGTCAAAAAATCAGCGCAAAGATACAAAACCCCCCGCTAAGCCCCAAAAATTTACCCCAACAATACATATCCTTTGCGGCAACTGCCTTTATTCTAAAAGAGTTCTTTGATATTGCAAATTTATTTTAGCTTCACCAAATAAATGCGTTGATTATTTCAAAAAATGGCTAACTTTGCCTTGGAAACGTGGGAATGGAGCAAAACGATACTCCTTGGAAATGTGGTTTTGATGATGCTCCGAACCCCCTTGAATTTGTGCTATGCAGATGAAACGCAAGATTTACGATAAGATAAAACAGTGGAAAGATCAATGGGACGGACGAACCGCCCTGTTGGTGGATGGAGCCCGTCGTATCGGCAAAAGCTGGATTGTAGAGGAATTTGGAAAGAACGAATACAAGTCATATATCATTATCGACTTCAATAATGTTCAACCAAATATTCTGGAATTGTTTGATAATTATCTGACCGACCTTGATGTATTCTTCATGCGTCTTAGTCTGTATACTGGAGTAAGACTTTACCTGCGTGAATCATTGATTGTCTTTGATGAGGTTCAGATGTGTCCTAAAGCGAGGGCTGCAATCAAATATCTTGTAAAGGACGGTAGATATGACTACATTGAAACCGGCTCCTTGGTAAGCATCAATCACAATGTGAAAGATATTGTGATACCGAGTGAGGAGATAAGGATAGATATGTATCCTATGGATCTGGAGGAGTTCATGTGGGCTATCGGACAGGATATGCTGTTTGATTTTGTCAAAACCAAATTTGAGAATTTAGCACCGCTCGGTCAGGCACTCCATCGGCAGATGATGGAAGCTTTGAGAACATACCTTCTTGTTGGAGGTATGCCGCAAGCTGTGTTGAGTTATGTTGAGCGTAAGGATATGAGAGATGTTGATGCCATAAAGCGCAGCATACTCGCACTCTACCGTAACGACATAAGCAAATATGCCGGAAAGTCTGCACCAAATGTCACACGGATTTTTGACAACATCCCCGGTCTTTTACAGCAGCATGAGAAACGTTTTCGCCCTTCAAAAGTAAAGGAGGGAGCAAGAATGAAAGACTTTTCGGAGTCCATGTTTTGGCTTGATGAAAGCCGTGTGGTAAATTTCTGTTATGCCACGACAGAACCCTCGGTCGGGTTGGCGCTGAACCGTAACGATGCGAAAGTAAAACTGTATATGGCGGATACCGGGTTACTGGTATCGATGGCATTTGATACCGGAGATCTCGAACAAGGCGGTATATATGAGAAAATTCTATGCGGCAAGCTTGAGTTCAACAAGGGTATGCTAATAGAAAACCTTGTAGCACAGTTGTTACGCACAGCCGGACACCCTCTTTATTTTTACAGCCGCTATTCCAAAGAGAATGCCGATGACAGAATGGAAATTGATTTCCTAATCCGTAAGAAGGTAGTTACAACCAAACATAACATTTTGCCAATAGAGGTAAAATCTTCACCGCAATATAGTTTAACGTCACTTGAAAAGTTCGGGAAGAAATTTTCCAACTATTTGGGCAACTCATTTGTGCTTCACACCAAAGATTTGGAAATTAAAGACAATATAGTCTATCTTCCTCTCTATATGGCAGGACTTTTATAGTTTAAATAGTCCACCGCAAAAAATATTGCATAAATCTGATAATGATAAATTATATTTCAATCGAAATAGCTGAGAAACAGTCTCGCAGAGAATATAATTGCTTGAATGCAGTGCTTTTGGGAGGAAAAATTATATTTTTGTTTTCAAAATGCCATTTAAAATTTGGATATATCGGAAAAATGTTGCACCTTTGCGATGTTTTAATTACAAATTGATAATTATGGGACTGATAATACNANCGCGTTACAAGCNGAAANTACTGCCNNAGACAACTGANATCGCTATTAAAACCATCAAAGAGGGCTTCNAGACCGANCTTGCCTCAGCTCTTAACCNGCGTCGTGTCACCGCCCCGCTTTTCGTGCTGTCGGGAACAGGTATAAACGACGACCTCAACGGTGTGGAGCACGCCGTTAGTTTCACTATCGACGCTATGGGCGGGAAAAACGCCGAAGTCGTCCACTCGCTTGCGAAATGGAAACGAATGAAGCTCGGAGCCTACGGAATCGCTCCCGGATTCGGACTCTACACCGACATGAACGCAATCCGCACTTTTGAGGACCTCGACAACCTTCATTCACTCTATGTCGACCAGTGGGATTGGGAAAAATCCATCAATGAAAGCGACCGCAATCTCGGCTATCTCAAGGAGACGGTGACAAAAATCTATGACGTTGTCCGCGAGATCGAGCGGCGCATCTACAAGCAGTTCCCCCACATCACTCCCGTTTTGCCTGAAAAAATCACCTTCTTCCACTCCGAAGAGCTCCTTCAGCGCTATCCCGACCTCACTCCGAAAGAACGCGAGGCGAAAGTGGCTAAAGAATATGGCGCGGTGTTTATCATCGGCATCGGAAACGACCTCAGCAACGGCGAGCCTCATGACGGACGCGCTCCCGACTATGACGACTGGAGCACTGAAAACAGCGACGGTTATAAGGGTCTCAACGGCGACATCATCCTTTGGGACAACGTGCTCGATTGCCCGTTTGAGCTCTCGTCGATGGGTATCCGCGTGAGCCCCGAGTCGTTGAAGCGCCAGCTTGAACTTAGAGGATGTCCCGAGCGCGCCGATCTCAATTTCCACAAGGCTCTCCTTGAGGGCGAGCTCCCTTACTCTATCGGTGGCGGAATCGGACAGAGCCGTCTCTGCATGTTCCTTCTGCAGAAAGCCCACATCGGCGAGGTGCAGGCTTCCATCTGGCCTGAAGAGCAGATTGCCGCATGCAAGGAAGCCGGCATAACACTGCTTTGATTCTCGACGGCATGAAGCGAATCTTTATTTCATTAACGGCGGCGATGGCTATCCTGTCATCAGCCGCCGTCGATTTTGACTCGGCGTTCACCGACCGAGCGCTGCGGGTGGACTGCATATTCACCGGATTGCCTGATGCCGACACGATGAGGTGTGAAACCTCCATCGCCTCCATTTCGTCGCTTCCCGAGTGGGCGGGGCGCCGTCATCGGCTTGACTCCCTGCCGCTTGACGGCAACGGACGGTTGACGGTCACTTCGCTTGCCGGCGACACTCTCTACCGGGCATCGTTCTCGTCGCTTTTCAGCGAATGGCTGGCGCTCAACGAGCAGCGCCCCGTCTCGTTTGAACACACCCTGCTGATGCCGTATCCCAAGNACAGCGTCAACGTGGAGATTGTGCTTGGCGATCCGCGCCGGCGCGTCATTTCCCGATGCCGTTTCGCCGTCGACCCNGCCGACGAGCTGATAGCGGCAAAAGGACGGTCCCATATCGCTCCTCACCGCTACATCCACCGNGGCGACGATCCGTCGCGCGCCATCGATGTCGCTATTCTCGCCGAGGGCTATACCGTTCAGGAAATGGACTCTTTCTACCGCCATGCCGAAACGGCTGTCGAAGCGATCTTCTCCCATGAGCCGTTCAAGTCCATGAAAGACCGCTTCAACTTCGTTGCCGTCGGCGCTCCGTCGCTCGACAGCGGTGTCAGCGTTCCGCGTCTCGGCGACTGGAAATCTACCGCCGTCTCCTCCAATTTCAGCACATTCCATTCCGACCGCTATCTCACCACCGGCAATATTTTCGCCATGCACGACCTGCTTGCGGGCATTCCCTACGAGCACATCATCGTGCTTGCCAACACCGATGAGTATGGCGGGGGAGGCATTTACAATTCCTATACCCTGACGGCGGCGCGCCACAAACTTTTCCGTCCCGTGGTGGTCCACGAGTTCGGTCACAGTTTCGGCGGACTTGCCGACGAATATTTCTACGAGCAGGACGTGATGAGCGACACCTATCCGCTCGATGTAGAGCCGTGGGAGCCCAACATCACCACTCTCGTGGACTTCGACAGCAAGTGGAAGGCGCTTATCCCCGACGGCGCGCCGCTCCCCACCTCCCCTGAGGATGCNATGAAANATCCCGTGGGGCNCTATGAANGGGGAGGCTATTCGTTCAAANGGGNGTATNGTCCNGCCGACGAGTGCCGCATGCGCAACAACACCTATCCTGCGTTCTGCCCCGCATGCCGCAGTTCCCTCGCCGCCCTGATCGATTTCTACACCTCCCGCTGATTTCCCTAATCATCTTTTGCTCTTTGCAAAAGATTGATTACTTTTGTAAAAGTAATTATGATGACAACGAATTATGGGTAGCATAAAATTTCGCGCAATATCCGTTAAAGACTACAAGTGTTTCGACGACGTGGCTTTGGATTTTGAGCGGAAGGATAAATCGATTTACCAATGGACGATACTGTTGGGCAACAATAATACCGGGAAAACCAATCTGCTGAAAGCGATTGCCAATCTGCGACCGAAATTATTGTCGCTTGTCGACGGTAGGATGTGTTATGCTCCCGCCGGTTTGTTCTCTGACAACACTAAAGAGGGAACGAATGTAAGCGCCGTCACTACCGATGCGAAACTTGAAGAGTGGCGTTACTCAAAAGATTCCGGCACGATGTGGGACGATATCGATGAAAAGCCTCTGCGTATCTATTCATACGGAGTGACGCGCTATCCGTCCAACACAAGCCTGTCTGACAGCCAAGTAGGTTCTGCCGATACCCTTTTCTACACTGATAAACGTCTTGTCAATATCGAAGAGTGGCTGATGCAACTCGATTATGCCTCAAAAAACAATAAGCCCGATGCTGCCGATCGATTGACGAAAATAAAGGGACTTGTGTGTGGAACTCTTTTCCCTGAAATATGTGATTTTAAGTTTGAGAGTTCCGACGCTCTCCACAATTACGTCCTTTTTCAGACCGAGGACGGGTGGTTCCGCTACAATGAGCTTGGATTCGGCTATCAGTCATCCCTGTCATGGATAATTGATCTGTGCAAGCGCCTTTTCGAAGCTTATCCCGATTCCGATAATCCTCTTTTCGAGAGCGCCATTGTGCTTGTCGATGAGATCGATCTTCACCTTCATCCGCGTTGGCAGCGCGATATTATAGGTTATCTGTCAAAGGCATTTCCCAATATCCAGTTCATCGTGTCCACTCATAGTCCCATGGTGTTGCAGTCGATGCCGGATGTCAACCTGTATGTCCTAAACCGTAAAGACGGGAAGTTGGCTGTGAAGCGTTCTGCCATTACCGATTTCAACGGCTGGTCGGTGGAGGAAATTCTTCGCGACACTATGGAAATGGATAACGATATCTATTCCGACACCTATCAGGAGTACGTGCGCCTCTTTGACGAAGGGCTTGATGAAAACGACAGGGAGAAAGCCAGACATGCCTACTCTGAATTGCTGCGTATTCTGCATCCTGAAAATCCGTTGAGGAGAATGCTTGAAATTCAATATAAAGTCATGCGTAATGATTAAGCTTGACCTTCCGAAAAAGCCGACTGAGCTCACCGATGCAGAGGTTGAACGTCTTACCGCTGAATTTAAAAATGACACCAAAAAGACGGTGTGGAAGCAAGATTATATTGAAGAGGCGTTGATGAAGATGTCCAATGGCAAGTGCGCTTATTCCGAGCAAAGAATAGGGGAGGAGAGCGCATATATGGAGATTGAGCATTTCAGGCATAAGAATCTTTATAAGGACGATGTGGTCAAATGGGGCAATCTGTTGCCGGCATGTAAAAAGTGTAACACCTCTAAAGGGGAATGGGACGTTGTAAGCAAACCGATTGTGAATCCGCTTGTTGATACGCCTAAAACGCATCTCTTTGTGCGCGGGTTCCGGTTCTATGATCGCGACTCTAAGGGGAAAAATACCATTGAAGCGGTGGCATTGAACGATCGTCTTCATTTCGTGAATCCGAGGAGTAAAGTGGCTCTCAGGATAGTGGACGACATAGAGGCGGCATTTTTTCATCTTAAAGAGCTTAAACGGAAAAATTATCGTCATCAGCAGGCTCAGAGNATCAAGTCGCTTATGGAAGAGTGTGGTCCCAAGCATGAGTATTCGGCAGTGGTTTCAACCTATCTTCTGTATGAGTGGCACTATTTCCCTGAGATGGAGAAGGAACTCAGGGAAACAGGGCTGTGGGATGCGGAATTTGACGANATCGTGACTACTTTACGGNAGATTGCGATGCCGCTTTAGCAGGAGGAGCAGGGNGATGCCGAGGAGGGCGCCGACGGTGTAGCGCCCTATGGCGGCGAGGATCGACCCGCTCGGCGGTGTGGCTTTCTCGACTTCCACAATGGCGGTGACCGTGTCGGTGACGCACACCGTGACGGTGTCGCGCTCCACTCGGGAACGGTAGATGGTCTTGACTTTTGTTTCATGCACGGTGTCGCCCGCCGAACGGATTATCACGCTGTCTCTGACGATGAGCGTGTCGCCGCGGATGGCGTGTTCCGTTTTCGAGTCGCTGCGTGATGAGGTTGTCGCCGGTATCGCCCGGGAGCATGACGCCGCGCTGAGCACGAGCAGCAGGATGGGTAGTGTTTTCATGATATAAAGGTTTTGATAGCGTTGTCGCGTCTTGACGTGAACGATTCAAATGATTCAAAAATGTCGGCGAGGGCGGTGAGCGAGTTTTCCCGCTGGCTGTCGTAGTAGGATGCGGCTGTCGATGATGACGGTGCAGTCCCTTTCAGGGCTCCTCCCACTCCCGATATCTCCTCGATGAGCCTCAGTTGCTGCTCGACCATTCCGTTTATTCCGAGGTCGGCTGTCGACGACACCACTTGTTGCGGTCCCGGCAGTCCCGGAATGGCGCGGTAGATGACAACGCCGTCGGGCGCCGCCCAGTTCTGCGCGGTATCGTCGATCGACATGTGGGGCGATTTCTGATTGTCGGGGAATAGAAGCACCCCCTTGGCGGCGGTTGCCAGCACTCGGTCATTGAGGGTGAGCAGGCGGTTTATGTTTCGCTGATGCTCGATGATGTCCTCCACAAACGAGTGTATCTCTCCGTCTATGAGCGGGTAGAACTTGTAGATGTAGGGATGAGTGTCGGCGGTGTATTCGTCGATCACGTCGCCGGCGGGCGACATAAACCTGCAATGCCATTCGCCCGTCATCTCCCAGCGGGTGTTGATGGGAGCCTGGCGCGATTTCGCCCTGCGGCGGTTTTCGGCGTTTATCGCCTGGACTTCGTGCATTGCCACATGGTAGAACTCTCCCGAGCGGGTGTCGTGACATCTCAGGCGCTCGCGGGTTTCGAAGCTCCATATTTCGATGAGGCGGTGCCTTCCCTGAGGCGCGTCGAGAAACGACACCGAGTCATTGACCGACTCGCCGAGCATCGAGCATGGCGCATGGTCGATGCGGGAATTCAGCCCTTCGTAGATGCGTTTTATCATTGCCGCTTTCTGGCGGCTTCCGTGGCTGTGGCGCATCACTATCTGCTTCAGGGTCATGTCGTGGAGTTCGCCGAGAAATTCGGTTAGCCCGTCGTGGTCCATGTCGATGAAGAAGCGGGTGGGATTCACTTGCGACACTTTCACCGACTCGCCGCTGCCGTCGGCATGGCGCGACATGCGGTGAATGGCGCATCCCGATATGAGAAACTCTTCAAAGGTGCGTGCGTCGAGTTCGGCATATTCCGGGTTGCCGTTCTCCTTGGCTCTCATGCGGTAGCACCCCACGACAGTTTTCACCAGCTGGCGGATGATGTTGTTGGTGGCGGGATGATGGTTTATTTTTCTGAGCAGCTCCCGCTCCTGCATGGGGATGCCGTTGCTGTCGAGAACGATGTCGCCCCATTGGTCGCCGAAAGTGTAGCGTTTGAGCCTCATTCGCCGGCTTCTGAGCGCCGCTCCGAGCAGCCATGTGTTTTTAGCGTGATTAAGATGGTTCATAGCAGGTCAAAATTATTGAAATGGTTGAATGGTGGCGAAAGCCGCCGAGTCGAGTGCATACACGCCGGGGATGTCGACGATCGCTTTCACTGAAATGAGGTTTCCGGCAGGGGGATAGAGATCAACNCGCAAGCCGCTGACGACGGCTGCCGGAGCNCGGGCTGTGCCGCATGTGTAGGGGGATTGCTGCAAGCGCGCCGCTCGGGAACTGCCGTCGGCGGTGATGAGGGCGCNNCCCGTCCAGCCTTCCATTACGACTTCCGTGACCCGCAGGGTTCCTTCGGGGAGNGTGATTACTGCATGGCGGTCAGAGATTTTTTCCAGAGAGCACTCTTGGACTATTTCTACCGGATTAAGGAGCCGAGTGTCGGCATTGCGGAGGAGGTTGCGATACCAGTCCTCCATCAATGCCGTCATTATCTCGTCGGTGTCGATGCCGTCGATGCGTTCCAGGGTATAGTCGGCGGCTACGTTTTCGGGAAAGGACCGCAACCGCCACTCGTGTAGCAGTTGCGGTGCGGTCAGAGTAAGTTTCATTCTGATAGCTTATTTTAGCGTTACGGTTTATCCTTCTCCGCCTTCATCGTCGGTGTCGTCACCGCNGCCNGGATTCGAGGNGTCGGGAGCTCCGGTAGNNGCGCCGTCGGCGATGACTCGCAGNTGGGCTCCGGGATAGCGCAGCACCAGGCATGACGCTTCGGTGAGCACCACGGCTTCCGAGTTGCGCTGTCCCGACTTGAGCAGGTCGATGGGCATGGCTTTGAAAGGAATGTGGGTGTACTTCTGGAGATATTCGGGGTCGATGATCATCGCGTCGTCCTCATGTCCGCAGGCGTCGAAGATTTCGCTCAGCACCACGTAAAGCCGTCCGAACTTGGTGTGAATCTCCGTGAAGTCGATGCCCCAGCGGATCACGGTCTCCATGGCTCCCATCACTGTCACCCTGTCGAGATGGCCCAGCGCCTCGGTCAAACCCGAGCCGCCGAGGAGTATTTTTCTCGACGAGCC
>WFMA01000092.1 GCA_009177195.1 Bacteroidales bacterium
AGGGCCTGAAGCTGGCCGGTCCGCTGGCTACGCTCAACGCCAACTACGTGAAGGAGAGTCTGCGCGACCTTTATCTGCTGCCGATCGACCGCGTGTGCAAGCATGAGTTCGTATTCGACGGTCTGGCCGACAAGTCGACCGGCGTGACCACCCTCAACGTGGCCAAGCGTCTGCTCGACTACGGATTCCATGCGCCTACCATATATTTCCCGCTGCTGTTCCACGAATCGTTGATGATCGAGCCGACAGAAACAGAGAGCAAGGAAACAATCGACAAGTTCATCGAAGTCATGCGCGACATCGCCATCGAGGCTAAAGAGAATCCCGAAATGGTGAAAACAGCCCCACACAACACTCCGGTGAGACATCCCGATGACACCAAGGCGGCTCTAACTCCGATTGTCACCTATCAAGAACTTATCGAAAATGCGTAAAAGCGATATCATAATCATTGGCTACGGACCCGGCGGCATGGAAGTCGCCGGGAAAGCCGTGGCGCAAGGGCTCGACACCGTAGTGATCGAGCGCGACCTTCCGGGCGGCACCTGCCTGAACCGAGGATGCATACCGACAAAAGCGTTGTGCTACTCAGCCGAGCGCGCTTCAGGGAATCGGGAAGAATATCCCGAAGCATGGAAACGCAAAAACAAGGTGGTCGAAGAACTTCGCAACAACATGGCGGCACTGACATCAAAACTGACGTTCATCCATGGCGAAGCAAAATTTGAAGCACCCGACCGCATTGAAGTGAACGGAGAAGTTTTCACCGCACCGAAAATCGTAATCGCCACAGGCTCCCAACCGTCAACGCTCCCCATTCCCGGCGCTGAACTCGCTATAGACAGCGACCGACTACTTGAAATGGAGCAACTCCCTGAAAGCGTCTGTATCATAGGCGGCGGAGTGATAGGCATGGAATTTGCATGCATNTTCAATGCTTTCGGCGTGAAAGTGACGGTAATAGAGTTCTGCAAAGAGATTCTGCCAAACTTTGACAAAGATATTTCCAAGCGGCTCAAGTCCATTCTGTCGCGCAAAGGCATCGACATCATCACCTCTGCTAAAGTCACCGAAATACGTCCCGGCAAAACGGTGGTATATGAAAGCAAGAGCAAAGAGTCAAGCATCACAGCCGATGAAGTGCTCATGGCTGTCGGGCGGCGTCCCGTGCTGCCGGCAGGAATTGAANAAGCNGGCATAAAGACCGAGCGCAATGCAATAGCGGNTGACGAAAACTANGCCACAAGCCGGTCAGGGATATACGCTATCGGCGATGTCAACGCCAAACTGATGCTCGCCCATGTAGCATCGGCGCAGGGAAGCGCGGTGATGGGTTCCGACATGAACTGCGACGTAGTGCCGGCAGCCGCTTTCACCTCCCCCGAATGCGCAATGGCAGGATTGACTGAAGAGGCGTGTAAGGAGAAAGGCATCGACTGCAAAACAGCGAAAGCCATGTTCAGGTCCAACGGCAAGGCTGTCTCTATGAATGAAACCGACGGTATAGTCAAAATCATCATCGATCCTGATAGCAGAAAATTGCTTGGAGCGCATATTTGCGGACCTCATGCCGCCGATCTCATCGGAGAGCTTACGCTCGCCATCAGCGCCGGCATATCGGTTGACGTGATCGCAAAAACAATACATGCCCACCCAACACTTGGCGAAGTCATTCACGCCGCATCAACGGCTATATAAAATGAAAACACCGATGTTTCACAACATCGGTGTTCGTTTAAACCTTTATCTTAATCTAATACTATGAAAAACACACNTACAAATGTATAAACTTTTTTTGATTTAAGCACAATATTTTTACCCTGCTTAACCAATTTTAACTAAAAACCATCTAAATCGGTCAATAATATCGCCTGTTTAGATTAAAATAGCCCTCTTTTGGAGCCTGGCAATAGCATTTTGACAACAATGTCATTAACAAATACCGACAATTCTATACTCAATGGACTATAATAAGGTAATAACCCACATATATAACGACCTGAAGAGTTTCAGGGGCAACGGAAAAACAGCCGACTACATCCCGGCTCTCGCCGAAGTGGATCCAATGCAATATGGCATAGCCGTGGAATCTTTTGATTACGGATTGAACCACATCGGCGATGCCGGCATCAAATTCTCAATACAGAGCATCTCAAAAGTTTTCACCACCGCCATGGTAATAGGAAGGCTCGGGCATGAACTGTGGAACTCGGTAGGCAGGGAGCCGTCGGGCAACCCGTTTAATTCGCTCGTGCAACTGGAACACGAGCATGGCATCCCACGCAACCCGTTCATCAATGCGGGAGCGCTTGTTGTCACCGACCGACTAATGGATCTATATGACCGCCCGAAAGAGGCGTTGCTCGATTTCGTGAGAAAGCTCGCCGGCAACGATGACATATATTACGACAAGCGGGTAGCGACTTCTGAACGCCAAAACGCCGATCGCAACATGGCTCTCGCCTATTTCATGAAAAGTTTCGGCAACATCCACAACGACGTTGAATCGCTCATCGACGTCTACTGCTACCAATGCTCAATATCCATGAGCTGCATCGACCTTGCCAAATCATTCATGTTTTTCGCCAATGAGGGAGTCAATCCTCTCAATGGAGAACGCATCCTGAGTCTCAGCCGAGCAAAACGTCTTGGCGCCGTGATGCTCACCTGTGGATTCTATGACGAGTCGGGCAATTTCGCATTCAGGGTAGGAATGCCCGGCAAAAGCGGAGTGGGAGGAGGAATTGTAGCCTACATCCCGAAAACTCTTTCCATCGCAGTGTGGAGTCCCGGACTCAATGATCATGGAAATTCAATGCTCGGCATGGAAACTCTTGAACGCTTCACAACCGATATCGGCAATTCGATTTTCTAAACGAAACCCTCCGATTGATTCAATAGTGGAAATTACGATTTTTATTTTTGCAAAAATAATGTTAACTTTAGGGTGTCAATATACAGATAAACCATGAAATCATTATTAGCAGCAGGGCTCCTATGTCTAAGTTCCATATTCGGCATGGCAAAAGATGTCGAAATTAAAGTCTTGCAAACGAGCGATATTCACGGAAATCTTTTCCCCGAAAACTTCATCACGCTGTCACCCTATAGCGGCGGAATGGCTCGCATCTCCCAGATGCTGAAAAGCTATCGCGACAAATATGGCGACAATCTTATTTTGCTCGACAACGGGGACATTCTTCAGGGACAACCTTCGGTGTTCTATTATAATTATGTCGACACGGTTTCGCCCCATATCGCAGCCCAAGTGATGAACTACATGGGCTACGACGCAGGCAATGTAGGCAACCACGACGTGGAGACAGGAAAAAAAGTTCTTGATCGCTGGGCTAAAGACTGCAAGATGCCTATACTCGGAGCTAATATTCTTGAAAAAGAGACCGGAGAGCCTCACTTCACTCCTTACGTGACATTCAACCGTGACGGAGTGAAAATCGCAGTTCTCGGAATGATTACCCCGGCAATCCCTGCGTGGCTCTCTGAAGACGTGTGGAGCGGATTGACATTCGCCGACATGGAGGAGACCGCGCGCAAATGGATTCCCATAATAAAAGAGAAAGAGAATCCCGACGTAATCATCGGGCTGTTCCATGCGGGCAAATCAGGCTCGGTTCTGTCAGGATTCAAGGAAAATCCGTCACTTGAAATAGCGCGTAACGTGCCAGGTTTCGACATAATAATGTTCGGACACGACCACCTCAGGGAGAATAAGGCAATCACTAACATAAACGGGGATACCGTTCACGTCATTAACCCGGCGAACACCGGGCAAGTGATTTCAGAAATAACTATCAAGGCGACTGTTGACGATGCCGGAAATGTAACCTCCAAAACCATCGAAGGCTCCCTCGCCAATGTAAATTCCTATATTCCCGACACAGATTTCATGGCGACATTCACCCCTCAGATGCACAAGGTTTTCGACTATGTGATCCAACCAATCGGCTTTATATCCGAACCGCTCACATCNCAGGACTCNTATTTCGGTCCGTCCNAACTGATCGACCTCATCCATGAAATGCAACTTGAATACACCNGCGCCGATGTGTCGTTTGCCGCTCCGATATCAGNCACAACCTATATCAAAGCGGNACCCATCCACATGAACGACATGTTCAATCTATATAGATACGAGAACTCACTCTACACGATGGAGCTTACCGGCAAAGAGATACAGGACTATCTCGACTACTCCTATTCACTATGGACCGATCAACTGAAAGACTCCACCGACCACTTGATGCTTTTCAAAAAGCAGTTCGACAACGGAGAGAGCATGAGAGCCGCTCTTGTAAATCCTCCTTACAACTTCGATTCAGCAGCCGGGATAAAATATCAAGTCGATGTCACAAAACCCGCAGGAGAAAAGGTTACAATAATCAGCATGGCTGATGGCGCTCCTTTTGACTTCAACA
>WFMA01000095.1 GCA_009177195.1 Bacteroidales bacterium
GCGTCCTACCGATGGAGATAATTAAGACGGCTCCGCCAAAGGAGCCGATAAACACGACGTAGATGGGGGGAGAGGTGCGCGCCAGAAACTCGCTGTGGGCCTCGTTGGAGGGCGAGATGAGGAAGTAGAAGCAGGAAGTGGCGACGCTGAAGATCGTTGCCATCATCAGGTTGCGGAAAGCGCGCTTGAGGAGCTCGAAATCATGCACTCCGATGGCAAGTCCCATGCCGATGATAGGTCCCATCAACGGTGAAATCAACATGGCGCCGATAATGACCGCCGTTGAGTTGGTGTTGAGTCCGAGCGACGCGATGAAGATTGCGACAATCAGGATGATGATGTTGATGCCTCGGAATGACACCCCTTCGCGTATCGCTGTTTCTGCGTCGTCTTGCGGAATGAGGTAGCCTGAAAGATCGAAGTAGCTGATGAGTTTACCCTTGAAATCGCTCATTCGCTGGGAAAGCTGTTGTTGTTTTATCGGATCCATCGGGTGGTAGAGATTATTAGGTGGTGATGATTATTACAAAATTACAGAAAATTTCATTATGGAGCCTCTGTTGCGAGAAGTTTTTGCCGCCGACGTTCAACTTCTTCGCGGGATGAACTGGCGCAGGGTGATGTGTTCGACGCGGCACACTACCGCAAGGTAGATTCCCAGCAGAATGGCTCGGAAGATGAAATTGAACCATTCCCAAGGAGTGTTTGCCGCGATGGCGACGCCATAGAGCACGGCGGCTAATGCGAAATACAACAGGAGACGGCGCACGTGATAGTCGATGGGATATTTGAAACGCCCCACAAAATAGCTTGCCGCCATCATCGTGAAGTAGCAGGCGAGGGCAGCGACGGCGCAACCCATATAGCCCATCAGGGGAACTAAAACCACGTTCAGCGCCACGGTGATGACAAGTCCTAACAGCGAGAACCACATGCCCCACACTGTTTTGTCAGTGAGTTTGTACCATAGCGACAGGTTGAAGAATATTCCGAAAAACAGCTCGGCGAGCATGATTATCGGAACCACTTTCAGCCCCGAGAAATAGTGGGAGGAGATGAAGTGCTTCAGAATGTCGAGATAGAACATCACCCCGAGGAAGATGAGCAGCGCGAAGATGACGAAATATTTCATAGCGTCGCTGTAGGCTTGCAGCTTGTTGTCGCCGCGCTCCTTGTTCTGGGCGAAAATGAAAGGCTCGTAGGCGAAGCGGAACGCCTGGATGAACATCACCATCACGATTGCGATCTTGTAGTTGGCTCCATATATTCCGAGGTCCTCCATCGCCTGCGCGTGGTCAGGCACAAGCAAGGGATAGAGAATGGTGTAGATGGTCTGGTTCATGATGCCGGCTATGCCGAGAATGAGCAGGGGGAAGGAGTAGTTGAGCATCTCTTTCAGAAGCCCTGCGTTGAATTGCAGCGGAACATGGACCACAAACGGCAGGAGGGTGAGCAGCGTCACCCCCGAGGAGATGAGGTTGGCGAGAAATATGTAGCCGATGCCGAAGTCGGGGGCGTAGAACCATGAGATGGTGTGGGGCGCCGTCTTCCATAGCCAGGGGCACAGGAGGATGAAAAACAGGTTGAGCCCTATGTTGAGCCCTATGTTGATCAGCTTGAGAGCGGCAAACTTGAACGGCATTTTCTTGTAGCGCAGATAGGCGAAGGGGATAGCCGTATAAGCGTCGATGGCGACGGCGAGCGCCATCATCCACACGTAGGATTCGTGTCCGCGGCACTGCATCGCGTCGGAAACCGGTCCCAGAAACAGTAGCACGGCGATGAAGAACACCGTTGAGGAGGAGGCGAGCGATATGAGCGACGTGGAGTAGACCTCGCTCGGATTGGTGTAGCGCTCATGGTTGGTGAACCTGAAGAACCCTGTTTCCATCCCGTAGGTCAGGATAATCAGGGCTATTGCCACGATGGAATATATGTAGATGACGACTCCGTATTCAGCAGGAGCGAATACCTGGGTGTAGAGCGGCACGAGACACCAGTTCAGAAAGCGTCCTATTATGCTGCTGAGACCGTAGATCGCAGTGTCTTTTGCTAAACTTTTTATGCCCGCCATGAAAAAATTAAGTGTTTAACCGAATAACGATGAGCTGCGCCCCTCGGGAGAATGTCCCAGATGGGTGAAGGCAAGTTCCGTCACCTCTCGGCCTCGGGGAGTGCGCTTGATGAATCCTTCCTTGATGAGGAAGGGTTCGTAGACCTCTTCGATAGTGCCGGGATCCTCTCCGAGCGCCGTGGCGATGGTGGATAGCCCAACGGGACCACCTTTGAATTTGGTTATGATTGTGGTCAATATCTTGTTGTCGATTTCGTCGAGCCCGTAGCGGTCGATGTTGAGCGCGTTGAGCGCGAACCGGGTGATTTCAGGCTCGATCACGCCGGTGCCTTTCACCTGTGCGAAGTCGCGCACGCGTCTCAGCAGCGCGTTGGCTATACGCGGCGTCCCGCGGCTGCGCATCGCAATCTCGTGGGCGGCTTCGGCGGTGCATCTTATGCCGAGCAGCCCTGATGACCTCAATATGATGCGTTCGAGAATCTCGTGGTCATAATATTCAAGGTGGCAGTTGATGCCGAAGCGGGCGCGAAGCGGCGAGGTGAGAAGTCCGCTGCGGGTGGTGGCGCCGATAAGCGTGAAAGGGGAGAGGCTCAGCTGCACAGAGCGCGCTCCCGGTCCCTTGTCGATCATTATGTCGATGCGGTAGTCCTCCATCGCCGAGTAGAGATACTCCTCGACAATGGGGCTGAGACGGTGTATTTCGTCGATGAAAAGCACGTCGTTCTCCTCAAGGGAGGTAAGGATGCCGGCAAGATCGCCGGGCTTGTCGAGCACCGGTCCCGAGGTGATTTTGATGCCCACGCCGAGCTCGTTGGCGATAATCTGCGACAAGGTGGTTTTTCCGAGTCCGGGAGGTCCGTGGAGCAGCACGTGGTCAAGTGACTCGCCCCTTATCTTCGCTGCAGCGACGAATACTTTCAAGTTTTCGATAATCTTCTCCTGCCCGCTGAACGAGTCAAATTCGGCGGGGCGCAGAGCTTTTTCGAAATCCGAGTCATTGTCGCGGCGTTCGCGTGAGGCTCTTATGTCAAAATTGTCTTCCATCAGCTTTTTTGATTGAGGATAGAAGTGATTTTATTGATTATGACCTGAGGATTGATGCCGGTGAGGCAAAGGTAATCGCCGCGCAGACACGGCTTGTTGCCAAACACCGAGCAAGGGCGGCACGTCATCGACAGCTGGATGATGTCGCTCTCTTTCTGCTGATAGCCTTTGAAACCGCAGTAGGGGTGGGTGGCGCCCCAGATGCTCACAACTCTTACGCGCACGATCGAGGCGAGGTGCATGTTGGCTGAGTCCATAGACACCATCAGGTCGAGGTGGCTCAGTAGGGAGAGCTCGACGGGAAATCCGTGGCGCTTTTCGGCTACGCTTTTCACGTTGGGATATTTCGCCGCCCAGTTGCCCAGCGCTTCTCGCTCTTTGTCGCCCCCTCCGAACAGGAACACCTTTGTTGCCGGTCGGCTTGACAGTTCGGCAACTACCTTCTCCATCATTTCGGGAGGATAGATTTTGCCCTTATGTTGGGCGAACGGCGCTATGCCTACCCATTGTTCACCCTCCTGCTTGGGAGGGGTGATTTCGGCAAATAGGGCGGGATCGCCTTTGCCGTTCCCGTATAGACCATTGAAGTTCTGCTCCATGTTGAAGCCGAGGCGGTAGAAAACTTCGCGGTAGCGGGCGCGCGATGACAGCAGCGGGAGCATGACCTTGTTGCGTGAACGGGTGAGAGCTCGCTTGTTGAGACGCCCTTTGCGTATCACGCTCAACTTGATGCCGTGGAGAAGGCAGAACAGCGCGATGATGCGAGTGCGCAGCACTCCGTGAAGGTCCACAAGCGCGTCGATCGAATATTCTTTTCTCAGTTCCGACAGCAACCGTCCCAGTCCCATGACACCCTTGTATTTGTTTTTCACGTCAACACCCTTGACAATGAGGTTGGAGGGCGCGTTGACAAACAGGGATTGCTGCGCGGGCTTGGTGATGTAGACGAAGCGTGTGTCGGGATTGGCGCGACACACGGAGTAGACCACGGGGATGGACATTGCGACATCTCCGAGCGCCGAAAAGCGGCATATCAGGACATTGCGGGGCTTCGTGTTATTTTTGCCCATAAAGAACCGGGTTTGTTGCCGGGTCGTTGTACNTCTTCATCTGTCGGTAANCCTNCATGTACTTCCTTCCGGNTGCGATNTCCTCACGGAGCCGGTCGATGGCGGCGAGGAG
>WFMA01000139.1 GCA_009177195.1 Bacteroidales bacterium
GTGATCCGCCTGGGGCTCGAACCCAGGACCCCAACATTAAAAGTGTTGTGCTCTACCAGCTGAGCTAGCGAATCATCCTTTCTTAAAAGTGATGCAAAGGTAGGCGTTTTTTCCGTATTATGCAAATATTTCGATGCAAATTTTTGAAGTTTTTTTTAACTTTGCATCCATATTGCATCTTCCTGAGGTGACAATCGGTTAATTATAAGTACATAATGGAATTTTGATATGATAACGAAACATCAATATAAAACGTCGGGCACTTGCTCGCGTGAGATAGAGATTGAGCTTGAAGATGACATTGTGAAGAATATCAGTTTTCAGGGCGGATGTCACGGTAATCTGCAAGGGCTGTCGGCATTGGTGCGAGGCATGAAGGTTGAAGATGTGATAGCTCGGTTGGAGGGGATAAAATGTGGTGCGAAACCCACATCTTGCCCCGACCAGCTCGCTCAAGCGTTAACGTTGATATTGAATGAAAAAGAGGGCATCGATTAAGATGCCCTCTTTTTTATTCAAGTCGGTTCTATTAGCGATTTATCATTTTGGTTGATGTGCGGCTTCCGTCGCTCATTGTGTCAACTTTTATAATTACGCCTTTATAGCTTGCGTCTACCACTGAGCCCTGCATGTTGTAGTAGGTAGTGGTCACAATCTCAGCGTCAGCGTTGACCGAGCTTATGCCCGACGAGCCTTTTACTGCCACGGCTTCGCTGAGACCGCCCATTTCGTTGGCGGCGCGGATTGTGTAGCCGTCAGTGTCGCCTTCGACTGTATAGGTCGGTTTGGTGGTGAATGCGATTACCTTGCCGTTCTTGCAAACTGCCCAGCAGAGCACGTAGTCGCTGTTGTCCCAAGTTATCACCCCGTCGGCGAGTTCTGCGTTGGTCGGAGCTGAAGCCTGTTCCGTTGCTTCGGTGGGATCCCATCCGTCTTCGTCGCCCATCACGTTGCCGATGGTGTAGGTCTTAGCCTCCTCTGCGGTCAGAACCGGATCGTTGGCATAAGAGGATGCGAAAACTTTCTTTCGGTTCGACAAGTCAATCACGGTGCCCGATGCAGTCGTAGAATTATATTCGGCGAAGCGTGCCGGCCAGCCTCCGCTCATTTCGTTCCATCCTACCGATGAGGGGCGAGCAGTCATCTTAGTGTCGATAAACAGAGCGATAGGAGTTCCCGAGCCCCATGGGCGTCCAAGCGTGAAGTTTCCGTCAATTCCGTCAGTCTCGGGAATGATTTCGCAATCCTTGAAGATGTAGCCATATTTCTTCGGTATCGACGGTACGGCGATATAGCCGCCCTTTTCACACATCTGAAGAGTCACATTATTGTAGTAAACGTCGCCCTTTCCGCAAAGGAAGTCAGTGCGTCCGCGCAGAAGTCCGCCTTCAAAGTAGAAGCGGCCGCCATTGTTGTTCGACACATAAGTGTCCTGATATCCCCACAGACACACGTTTTTGCAGATAGTCTTGTTTGAACCGTCGTTCAGAACGATATCGCGGCCTTTCGAGTCGCCCATCGCGCTCTTAAACGTGATATCCTGGAAATAAGTGTTCACGGCTTCTTTATTCAGGCTCAGAACGTCGCCTTTTCCGATGCCTTCAAGCGGATTCTGAGGTCCGTAATTGGTTTGAACAAGATTTGTGGGTACGGTGTTGGTGATCACTACGCCGTCGCGGCTTTCGCCGATTATCGACACGTTGGGAGTGGTAAGGTAGGTTGTGGCGCTGGGATATTTTTCACCGTCGGTACCTACCACCGTTGCCTCCTTATTGGCGGGAATCACATAATTTCCGTTCTTGACGAAGATGCGGAAGCGCTTTGATTTATCCTCGCGTTTCGATGCCATGGTTATCGCGTCGACAAACGATCCGTTGTCGGGAACGATAAAGTCAAATTCCTGTTTAGTGATGCCCGGACGATTCTTAGTCGTGAAATTGATCACAATCTCAGTGGCGATAGTGTTGTCGGTGAGGTCCGAAACCGTGTTTGCGGGCAGTTTGAATGTGTAGGGGGTTGAATAGGTAAGTCCGCGATACTCGAACATCACGCTTTTTCCCGACACTACGGGAGTGAGCTGCTGGTCGGCGAGAGTTGCGGTCGCGCCATCTTTGACTTTTACTTTTTCATCGAAGGTGAGCACGATTCTTCCGTTAGCCGATGCGTTGTCGGCGTTGTTGGCGGGCACTGACGATACCAGCACGGGAGCCTTTCCGTCATTGACGAGCTTCATTGTTCCGGTGATGAAGATGTTGGCTATCGCTGTTCCGTCATTGTCCGATGTTGTTCCGCTTATATCCGAGTTCTTATCGGCAATCCATCGTATGAAAAGTGCGGGAGCGTTATTTGCCGATTCCGGGAGTGAGAATTCTCCCTCAACCCAGTTCTTTGACCCCGGGATTGTGATAGAGCCGGCAGTGGTCCAGTTTTCACCGTCGGTGGAATACTGAATATCCTGTTTGGTATATGCGTTATAGTTGAANGCCATTTCGGTNTACACCTTGATGTCGGTATATGCCGATGCGTTCACCTTTGTCTGCCAGTAAGTGTTTCCGAGCCCTACTGTGGTCCAGTTTACGGCGGCGCCTTCCTTGCCTTCATATCCGCCTGCGGCAAGGGTCGATTTGTCAAGCCAGGTATAGTTTTCGCCGTCAGCGTTGCGGAGCACCAGCGACGCGTCGTCGTTATCAGCCGATGCGAATGCGGCTGCGATTCCTCCGTTTCCGTTCTTGTAGAAATCCCATCCCGCAATGTAGTCGATGGCTGAGAACGATGCTGTAAGCTCCTTGTCGTCGTCCATCACGACGGTGATTTCATTTTCGGTGCCTCCGGTGCTCCAGCTTCCGAACGTGATGATACGGTTGGAAGATGCCGTCAGTTTCACCTCGGTTCCTTCTTCATACATGTTTTTGCCGTCGACCACTGTGGGGGCGGGAGCTGCTTGAACCATATAATCGGCTGCGCCGCCCTCCACTGAAGTGCGGAGTTCGTAGGTGTTCAGCTTCTTGAAATTGGCCGTATATTTTTCCGCTTTCTTGACGACGATGTTGAAAGTGGGATCGAGCGACACCACGTCTCCCGCTTCATTAGTCCAGTTGATGAATTTGTAACCGAAATTTTTTGCCGCTGAAATTCTAACCTGAGAGTCCTCCTCATATTCGGTTGCTTCGGGATAGAATGAGATTTCAGCTGCGTCGGCAGGATCTGCGGTTGCTGAAATCACATATTTGTTGGCTTGTTCAGCTGTTCCGTTCACGATTCCGTCAATGTGGATGTCGCTGAAAAACATTTGCTTTCCGCTGCCAAGGTTCACTACGCATTTGAGCGTCAACTCGTCAGCCGACGTGAGCAGGGCCTGTTGTTCAGCTGTGAGGGTCACGTCCACTTTGTTTGTGCGGTTGGCGGGGAAAGCGTCGCCCGGCCATTTTGATTCGTCGTAGGCGGTATCCTTGTTGTCGCGGATAGCGGTGTAGGTTCCCAAGTCNACTTTCTTGTCGCCNACTGTCAGTTCAGCCTGAAGGCAGTCTTTTGCGTCGGTTCCTTGGCGAAGCACGTAGAAGCTCACATGGGTAGGTGTGAACGTGAGCCCTTTTGCCGGCTTAACCACCCACTTGAGGTCGCTGTTGGAAACTTTTTTGAGCCTCACGAATTTAACATTGGGAATGTCAGTATCAGAGCCGCTTGCATTGCCGATACCTTCATAGGAGAAATCGCTTTGGTCAAATGCTGTGAGTGAAAACGCCCCTGAAGGGGTTACGGTGATGGCGTCTTTGTAGTCGGCGCTATTAAAGTCCCACACGACCGACGCTTTTTCATTTGAGAATGTTTTGCCNGCTTGAGCGTGCCCCTGANTCCAGGAGGCGAGCATCAGCGATGCAAGAACAAGCTTAAAAAGCTTTTTGATCATAAGAATTGAAAATAGGTTAGAAAAAAGGTTGAATAAATTACTATCTCTGCAAAGGTAGAAAAATTATTGTAATAAAGATGATAAGTTGCCGATTATTTTGGTGTGTTTCACTGAAATTAATAAAAAATGCGGTCCCGACCCTTATCGTCCGGACCGCATCCCTGTGCTTTGGCATGCTTTATTTTTCTTTTGCGAGAATAAGCGCCGAGCGGGGTTC
Organism: Bacteroidales bacterium; assembly: GCA_009177195.1. Taxonomy (GTDB): domain Bacteria; phylum Bacteroidota; class Bacteroidia; order Bacteroidales; family Muribaculaceae; genus Muribaculum. The sequence goes on from WFMA01000139.1 coordinate 4,125, forward strand.
CACAATCGTTTTACCCCCTTTGATCGTGCCCATTCCGTCAGCCTTGAGCTGTCCGTCGCGAGCCACTACAAGCCAGGTGCCGGCGGGAATCTTCACCTCTTGAGCGTCGTCAGCGCCGTTGAAAATCACCTTTATCTCTTTCCANTGGTCGCCGTTGGCGTGATCTTTCAATGAATATGAGATGAGGTTGTCGCTGTTCACCTTGTCAAACACGAGGTGTCGAGCCACATCCTCGGCGGTGGTCATGCGGAATGCCGGATGCGATTTGCGCAGTTTTATCAACTCGCGGTAATAGTTGTAGAGGTCGGCGTTTTCATGTTTCAGGTTCCAATCGATGGCGTTGATCGAGTCTGGAGATTTATAGGAATTGTGTACTCCCTGCTTGTTGCGGTAAATCTCTTCGCCGGCAAACATGAACGGAGTCCCCTGAGAGGTGAACACTATTGTCTGTGCCAGCTTGTCGGCTCTCTGTCGCTCGGCTGTCGTTGCGTTGGGCATCGATTTCGCGAGTTTGTCGGTGAGCATCAGGTCGTCATGACACGACACGTAGTTTATCACCTGTGTAGGAGAAGTTGCGTATGGTTTTTTGGAATTATTCCCCAGTGCGTAATTGACCTGTGGATGGTCGGTGGCGCCGACTATGCCGATTTTCACGGTCTCCTCAAGTCCGGGCTTGCCGGTGGCAAATCCTCGGTCCGATGCGTCGGTGTAATGTCCTTTCACGGCGTCGCGCAGGTCATCGCTGAATACTGCTATCTGAGGCATTGCCGACACGTTGTCCTTAAGCGCGCGTTCTCCCACGGGTAGGGGAGAGTCGCCCGCTGTCCATCCTTCGCCATACACGAATATGTCGGGATTGATCTCTTTAAGTTCGCGCGCTACTTGGTTCATGGTTGTCGTGTCGTGAATTGCCATCAGGTCAAATCTGAAACCGTCGATGTGATATTCTTTCGCCCAATATTTCACTGAGTTCACGATGAAGTCGCGCATCTGCTGGCGTTCCGAGGCTGTTTCGTTTCCGCAGCCCGAAGCGTCGCTATACGATCCGTCCTCGCGGTGGCGGTAATAGTAACCGGGCGCCGTCAGCGAAAAGTTGGAGTCGTCATTAAGCGCGGTGTGATTATAAACCACGTCCATCACCACTCCGATGCCGGCGTTGTGAAGAGCCTGGACCATCTCCTTCATCTCCTTGATTCTGGTTTCAGGATTTGCCGGATTGGTCGAATATGATCCGTCGGGCGTGTTATAGTTCACCGGGTCATATCCCCAGTTATATTGATTGCTTGGGAGCTGCGTCTCGTCCACACTGTTGAAGTCGTAGGACGGCAGGATATGTACATGAGTGATCCCCAGCTCCTTCAAGTGATCTATGCCGGTCTTGTCGCCAAGCGTGTTTTTAGTTCCCTCCTCGGTCAAGGCGATGAACTTGCCTTTATTCACGATTCCCGAATTGGGATGTACCGAAAAATCGCGGTGGTGCATTTCGTAAATCACAGCGTCGTTTATGTGCTTGATTGCCGGTCCTTTGTCCTTGTCCCATCCCTCGGGATTAGTGTTGGCGAAGTCAATGATTGCCGCGCGCTCTCCATTGGTGCCAAGCGCTTTTGCCCACACTCCCGGAGTCTCGGCGAGCCACTTGCCGTGGTATTTTATGCGGAATGTGTAAAACTTTCCATAAAGCTGTTCGGGAACCGAGGCGCGCCATGTGCCTTTCTCCGAGCGTGTCATCGACAGCGTGTCGGTCGGCGCTGAATTTCGGTCGGTAGGGTAGAGTAGGACCTGTGCTGCGTCAGCTTCAGGCGACCACAAGGTGAAGTGTGTCCCTGAGGCGTCTACCGCAAGTTCAAGATCGTTGCCGTTGTAGGTGGCAAATTCTTCAAAACGGGCATCACTGTTGGCTGCTGAGGCATTATTGCCGCCCCACAGAGCGGCTGTAGCTAAGATTGTGCCCTTGCAAAGAGTCATTAGATTCAAATTCATTAAAAAAGAGATAAGTTAAGACAACTAAAATATTATATACATATATAACAATGTAGGGCAAAAAAAAAGCGTGCGCGGCACACTTATTTTTCCCAAAAAATCACAGTTCTTTTATTTAACCACTATTTTTTTCGACCATTCGCGGCACTTCACGATATAGTAGCCACACGGAAGGTCAACAATGGCTGTTTCTCTCACTTCTACCGATTTTATCATCTGTCCCGTGATGGAGTAGATGTAAAATTGGTGGGATTCACCGTCGGGAACCGTAAGTTCTATCCCTTGAGAAACGGTTTTNATAGTCGGAGCTGAGACAATAACCGACATCTCCTGCCCCGAATTGTCGGCTTGAATCAAGCTCGGCAACAAGGACACGGAACACGCCAATATGGCTATCGATACAATCAGTCTCTTCATCTATCTATTCCACTAAATTTATTCACCTACAAATTTAATGAAATAATTCGTCACTTCCAAATAATTCTCCAAAAATATCAGAATCCCCATTGAATTATTGCCCAAAATGTAGTTACAAGGCGCGCCATGTCACCATTGTAAAATCCAGTGTCATCTCCCCGAAACGCCATGCCGCATTACTGTGATTTCTACATTCGTGCTAATCCCGTAACCGTAAATTGTGATCATCCCAACCGTGCCATTAATTCCACATAAAACCTTAAGCCTCCAAATATTGATTTTGATGAAAAGTTTAGAATAAAATTTGGAGCCGCTTGTTACTTTCAATAGAAAGTGTTAACTTTGCACCCTGAAAGGGGTCCGGTAGCTCAGCTGGATAGAGCATCTGCCTTCTAAGCAGACGGTCATGCGTTCGAGTCGCATCCGGATCACTCAGCGTAAATCACTCTGCATAAGCTGATTGCCCAGCTTCCTCAGAGTGATTTTTTTCGTCTTGAAACTCCCCATCCCCCCAGGACTAGGCTCAGTAGAAAATCAGTGGGGATATTTTGGGGTCAGTAGATATTTCCGGTTGTGCCCCCTAAGCCTACGCGGGAGAAAGGAACCCGAAAGGGTTCATCAATCGGTAGCCGCGGGTGGAGCCCACATGGCGGAACCCACGGAAAGAGGATTTCCAACAGTTTCGATTCTGAAAGAATCATCAACCGGAGTTGTTCCCCCAGAACTCCGAATTGCGGTGGATTTGAAATAAGTAAGTCAAGGTTCTTTTGCTGCCGTTTTGGCGTGGCGAGCCTGTGTCCAGTGTGGGCGTGGTTCTCGCGGGCGCTCTTGGCGGGGGCAGCT
>WFMA01000142.1 GCA_009177195.1 Bacteroidales bacterium
TATTGTCCGGCCTTGATATCTGAAATGGCCGTCCGCACCGCGATTGTTCCGGTTATGGAACGCTGAGTAGTCGAGTCCGGATGTAGAACGACGCAGCGATGCGATGTACCTTATTTGGGCTTCTTCAAGAAACTCAAGGTTGGATTTGGAAGGGAAGGTCTTGTCAATTATAGCCACGGCATTGGCGGCTCCCGATTCCTCCATGCAGAGCCGGAATGCCTTGACATCCTTTATATTGCCGGGCAACAAACGAAAGTAGGCCGGCAGCATGTAGTCCAATGAGAACACCATCATCAGGTTGACGGCCTTCTCAAAGGCTCCGGTTTTTGTTTTCGTAAGCTGCGGAAGACCCATCAGACGCGAGGCACTGAGCATGTCGGTGCCGTCGAATATGATGTTGGATGAGCCACTGCAGAAATAATCCATATACTTGACTATCTCCTCACGCCTGCTCCCGAGGTCAAACAGGAAGCCACTCAATTGACTCGCCGCCAATCCCGCAGTGCCAAGTTCGGTCGAGAGATAGCTGTCGGAGAAGTCCGACTGCACGTCCCTCATGGGAGACTGGTAACGCAGTCTGCAATAAGCAAGTGACAGGATACGATTGTAATCGCTTGGAAAATCCTTCTTCAGTCGTTCAGTGACAGCGCTCATCTTGTTGGAGATCAGCCATGACAATCCATATTCTTTGACTTGCCCTATCACAGGTTGCGCCACGACCGGCTTCCCCCCCTTATTAAGTTGTTCCACTTCGAGCTCAAGCTGCCTTTTCCTTGACGGCTTGAACCCTCCTTCCTCAGTAATTGATCCGAGATACTTGCCGGTAATCTTGCGGTTGCGCTTTTTCTCCTTGTCATAAATGCAGCGACATTCATACAGGCAGTATCTTCCATTGATGCATCGCAGTTCAGTGCCGGGACGGCGGTGTTTTGTTGCCCATTCAGGGTGTGGTGAGGATTTTGCCATAGTCAATTATATATTACGTGATAACGTAATATAAAGGTACGGCAAATAATCCATACCACCAAATATATTGGCATAAAAATCAAGTGATTGACAGAAAAAATCTGCCAACCACCCAATGTATGACGTAAATTCAGTGAAAGTTATAGTTTAACCAATCATTTTTATCCTAATAAACCAATCATTATATAAACCAATCATTATTTAACCAATCATTATCACTTTATCTTATGAAAATCTTTTGCTGTCTTTGACGGGGGGGGCGTTCAACGGTAGTCGGCGAAGCGGGTCTGCAGGCGCTTGCGGGCGAAGAAGATGCGGCTCTTGACGGTGCCCAGCGGAAGGCCCATCTCGTCGGCGATCTCGTTGTACTTGTAGCCGGCGACGTGCATCGAGAAGGGCACGCGGTATTCCTCGGGGAACTCGTTGATGGCGTTCATGATCTCGCCGGCGGCGAGCGATCCCTCGGGGGTCTCCAGCCCTGAGTCCTGCGACAGGTTCAGGTGGTAGAGGTCCTCGGTCTGGTCGACAACGGTGGCGGCACGGCTCATGCGGCGGTAGTTGTTGATGAAGATGTTGCGCATGATGGTGAACACCCAGCCCTTGAAGTTGGTGTTGTCAGTGTACTTGTCGGCGTTGTCGAGCGCCTTGAGCATCGTGTCCTGAAGCAGGTCCTGGGCGTCGTCGCGGTTTGAGGTGAGCATGTACGCGAAGTTGAGCATGTTGGCCTGAAGACCCATGAGCTTGTTCTGAAATGCCTGACTTTCCATATTCTTTGTTTATGAGGGTTGGGGTTGA
>WFMA01000023.1 GCA_009177195.1 Bacteroidales bacterium
CTCAGTTTTGGGCTATCACGATTAAGCCACTGCTGAATCAATCTCTCTTTCAAACTAAGATTGAAGCAACCCCAACAAACGCCTCGACATCTGATAGTCGGTGGAAAACCCAAGCTTAGATGCCCCCGCAAACCAAAGTTTAGTTGACCCCTGAAAAATATTTAGTTTGACCCCTGAAAAAGTTCTGGCCGACGGGGTCATTTTTAATTTGGATTATTTACGCTTTGAAGCTTTAATCTTCCGGACACTTTCTCCTGTAAGCTCTATCCTGTGAGCGGTATGTACTATTCTGTCAAGTATTGCATCCGCTACTGTGGGGTCTCCGATTGCCTCATACCAATCAGCCACAGGAAGCTGAGAGGTAACGATTATTGACTTTCGACCGTGTCGGTCCTCGATAATCTCCATTAGATGTGTCCGTTCCTTAGCATCGAGCGGCACCAAAAACAGGTCGTCAAGTATCAGCAGCTGGGTCTTCTCGAGTTTCTTGAGCTCAGCCTCAATGACCCCCTTGTTCTTGGCTATTTTCAACGTTCCCATTAGCCTGGTCGCATTTGCATATAACACCCTCATCCCGGCCTTGCATGCCTCGTAGCCGAGAGCAGTGGCGATATAGCTCTTGCCGGTTCCGCAGCATCCGGTAATGAAAAGGTTCTCTCCCTTGCGTATAAACTCAAGTGAGGCCAGACGTTCCATCTGATTACGGTCAAGTCCTCTGGACAGGTTATAGTCTATCTGGGAGACAGAGGCATCACTGTATCTGAAGCTTGCACCTTTTACCAGCCTCTCGATATTGCGTGCCACGCGGTAGTCCCACTCACGGGAGAGCAGCCAGTTAAGGAAGCTGTCAGGTGTCATGGTCTCTGCAAATGTGGACTGCAGGCTCTCCGCAAATGCAGCCGCCATTCCATGAAGGCGCATTCTGTTAAGAAGATCCATGGATACTGCATTGCGGTCTTTCTCGGGTATGATCGGTGAGGTTTTATCTGTTGTTTCCATTTTGATTACTGCTGTTTAATGTTGACTGTGTTGCGTTTGAGGCATAGTAGTCCTTGCCCCTGATATTACGGTGAGTGGGGGTCACGCGGGCTTCCTCGTCCTTATCGGAACCAGGAAGATAATCTGCATCGGCTCCCGTCTCGAGTATTTCAATTAGATCGGCGACTGTATACCGGTGGGCATCCATGGCTGCAGCGCATCCTGATACGAGTCTGTCTTGTCCGTATTTCTTCTCCAGGCTCATGATTCCCCGGCAAGCCCTGAACGACAGCTCTGGATAACGCTTTTCTTCAATGACGGCGTGCAGATAGTGGACTACGATATTGTCAATCTGGGCGGCTCTCTCCAGCAGTCCGTCAATATCGTCCTCATAACTACCCTTACGTCCAGGAAGATTATGTGATGCCTTCCGGCTGTACTCGTACGGCCTGTCGTCACGGTGATGCGTGGTGATATGGGTGAATCCATGGAATATGTCTATCGTGTCCGCATCATACACCAGCTCCACACGTTTTCCAACATATTGTACTGGCACGCTGTAGTGGTGTTTGTTGAGCGTCACGTAGCTGTTGCGCTGTACAGTCGCCACGACCCGCTGCTTCATCTGGTGACGATTTGGCACCAGAGGACGCAGCGCTTCTTTTTCCAAGGTATCGAAGAGCTGGCGCCTGGACTCCCTGCGTCTTGTGAGATGACGGGCATTGAAGGCCTCGAGCGACTTGCGTATCGCGGCGTTAAGGCTCTCAAGGTCATGGAAGACCATTCCTTCCAGGTCCACGTAAACCGATCGGTACATCAGCTTGACAGCATTCTCAACCAACGCCTTGTCTTTTGGATGCCGGACTCTGGCCGGTACAACTGCGCATCCATAGTGCTCAGCAAACGCAGCAAAATCCGGATTTATCACAGGCTCGTTACGGTCACTGCGTGTCACTGCCGATTTCAAGTTGTCCGGGACAATAGCCGCCGGGGCACCTCCATAAAAATGCAGGGCGTTCTCACATGCCTTGATCAGATCCTCCTTCTTCTGTGTCCATACAG
>WFMA01000241.1 GCA_009177195.1 Bacteroidales bacterium
CGGATGCCGGCCTGTCAAGTGAGGACAACCGCCGCTACAACATGACCGAGGGACGTGAGTACATAGCGGTGCAGTCGCTTCCGAAGCTGGCGGAAGCAGACTGCAGGATGGCGCTGGACCCGCACGGATGGCACATAGCCTTCCGCGACCGCGACAAGGACCCAATCGACCCGTCCGACCCTGGGCGCGACATCTTCTGCCTCACGGATATAGACATGGAAGCCGAGCGTCACACCAAGTTCTACAAGGAGATAATAGTCAACAAGTGCATAGACGGCAAGAAAAGCACCGCGCGCCCGGAGAGGGTGATCGTCACCTACTCACATGACTTCGCACTCTATCTGAGGCACAAGAGGGAGGAGCGCAGGAAAGCCGCCGAGAAGATAGTGAGGAAGAAGCAGGCCAAGTCCAGGCAGTCACAGAACGACCCGCGCAGGTATGTGGAGACTGTATACGTCACCGAGGACGGTGTCCCGGCGGAGCATGTGCTTATGGGCATCAACCTGGAGGCCATTGAGCAGGAGGAGCGCTTCGACGGCTTCTACGCCTACGGCACCTCACTTGATGACGACGCAGTGGATGTGCTGCGGGCTCGCTCGTTCCACCATGAGATTGAGCACCTGTTCCGTACGACCAAGACCTTCCTTGACTCGCGTCCGGTATACCTACAGCGATCCGACAGGATACATGCGCACTTCCTGATATGCTTCCTCGCCATGGTGATACTGAAGATTCTCCAGAAGAAGCTCGACATGCCGGGTGTGTCGGTCGACCAGCTGATAGAAACCTTGAGGGGATTTAAGCTCGGCCACATCAGAGGAGCCGGATATATACCTCTGTTTGAACGCGATGACATTACAGACCGGCTTCAGGAGATAACCGGAATATGTGTTGACACCCAGATAATTAAGCAGAAGACCCTAAATGCCCTATATAGAAATGTGTTAAAATAATGTTAAAATAGCAAGCCCATCAGTAGTACTACAAAGCACACCGATGCAAGTCGGTGTGCTTTAGTGTGTTATAGGGGAAAGTGTCAAAGGCGGAAAAGTAATTGTTTTTATGAAATAATTTAAGATTGAAAAATTGTTTTAACATTTGTTAACGTTGGGGTGTTGCAAGAATGTATACGCAAGAGGAAATTTGAAGATTGAGATGTAACTGCTTATTTACTTTATAGATAATGATAGCTAAATGATAATTATTTTATTTTTAACTAATTGGATAAATTTTGAGTTTAAATTGATTTACTATATCAGTCTTTGATTAAAATAGAGTGTGGTTGTGTATTAATTTTGCATTCGAAGTTGAACCACCCAACACTGAAATGATATGATTTTCAAGACTAAATTTTTATCGGCATTATTGATTATAGGTTCGGCGATTGGAGCAGAAGCTCTCGCTGAGACACCCTTATATCTCGACGATTCCCCTGGAGTTTGACAGAATCCCCCGAAAAAATAATTTAACGAATTGTTGCATAATTCGTTTTTTATTTG
>WFMA01000129.1 GCA_009177195.1 Bacteroidales bacterium
ATATCGGTAACTCTATCTGCGAGAACGACAAGCTCGACCTTGCTCTCGACATCATGAAGAAGGCAAAAGAGAAAGGTGTCACCCTGGTGCTCGGTGTTGACTGTGTGGCCGGCGACGCTTTCTCTAACGATGCCAACCAAATGGTTTGCCCGGCCAACGATATACCCGACGGTTGGGAAGGCATGGATGCAGGTCCCAAGACCCGCGAGCTGTTTGCCAACGCTATACGCGGCTCAAAGACCATCCTTTGGAACGGCCCTGCCGGTGTCTTTGAGTTTGACAACTTCACCGCCGGCTCGCGCGCTATCGCCGATGCTGTCGTTGAGGCAACAAAAGACGGTGCATTCTCACTGGTTGGCGGCGGCGACTCTGTGGCTTGTGTCAACAAGTTTGGCCTGGCCGACGAGGTGTCATACGTATCGACCGGCGGCGGAGCCCTCCTCGAGGCTATCGAGGGCAAGGTGCTTCCCGGCATCGCTGCTATCAAAGGCTAAACAAAGCGAAAACAACATCAAAAAAATGAGGGCGTATCAAAATTCTGATGCGCCCTCTTTTCATAACATGTTGTAAAACATATCGAGTAGGAGGTGAACACTAATCAGAGGTGTTCGCCTCCTTTCGCGTTCACTTGTCCTCTCACACCACCGTACAAGCGGTTCCGCATACGGCGGTTCCTCAACCTTTCGGCAAGGCTGATGCCTTGTAGTAACAACCTATCCACACATAGCCTGCTCGGTGGAGCGCATCATCGGGCATTGCCCTGTGTGCTATCCAACTGTCGGCTATGCGCCAGTATCCCTGGCTTGTGTTGCCCCATTGGTACGCTCGCCACTTGTCTATTCCACATTTGATTAGGTTTTGCACTCGCGTCCGTGGTCGTTTCCATGCTTTCCAGATGCACATGCGGATACGGCGGCGCAGCCATTGGTCTATCTCTTTGACCTTGTTCCCCATGTCGGCCATATTGTAGTATTCCGTCCATCCTCGCAGGTATTCCTTGAGGGCGGTCTTGCGCTTGACGTATCCCATTCCATTACTCCTTGAGGTTATGGATTTGAGACGGCGGCGCAGATTGGTTTCGCTCTTCTGGTGTAACCGCAATCGGCATTTGCCTTTGCGGATATAGAAGCCGTAACCGAGGAATTTCAGTCTCCCGATGTAGGCACACTCGGTCTTTTCGCGGTTGACGCGAAGTTTGAGCTTTGATTCTATGAACTTCGTAATGCTTTCCTTGACCCGTTCGGCCGCTCTGCGACTCTTGCAGAAGATGAGTCCATCGTCTGCATACCGCACAAACGGATGTCCGCGTCTCTCGAGTTCTTTGTCGAGTTCATTGAGCAGTATATTGGCAAGCAGAGGGCTGAGTGGTCCGCCTTGTGGGGTCCCCTCCCTTGTGGCCTCATACTTTCCGTTTATCATTACTCCGCTATTGAGGTATTTATGGATTAAGGAGATAACTGCGTCGTCCTTTATCGTCCGTTGCAGTATCTCTATCATCTTGCCGTGGTTGACAGTGTCGAAGAAGCGTTCAAGGTCTATGTCCACTGCATAGTGGTAGCCTTGATTGATTATCTCCGTTGCCTTTACCAACGCTTTCTTTCCTCCTCTGCGGGGTCGGAAGCCATAGCTTCCCTCGCTGAACTGACGTTCATAGATTGGGGTCAGCACTTGGGCAACCGCCTGTTGGACTACTCGGTCTACTACCGTCGGTATTCCAAGCTGGCGCTTCTTGCCGTTGTCCTTGGGTATCTCTACCCTGCGGACGGGGTTTGGACGATATGTCCGTTGGCGAATACTCTCTGTCAGTTGCTCTCCATGCTCTATCAGATAGCCGGGCAGTCGGTCACAATCCATCTTATCTATCCCCGGGGTTCCTCCGTTGCTCTTTACTTGCTTGTATGCGGCATTGAGGTTGCCCGGTGACAGAATTTGTTCCAGCAAAGGGTATTCTCGTTCAGGTTGTTCCGTTGTGAGGTATCCGTCCACCACGCGCATGAAAGTCTGCACCCCCTCATAGCCTTTGGCTTCCGGCCTATTCTTTTGAGGGCGGCTATCGTTCTGTGCCGATATTTTCTGCATTCTTACTTTCATTTGATGATATTTGACAATTTTCACTTCGGTCGGGTTCAGTCCTTCCCTTGCGCTATCCTCACAAGGTAATATGACCTCGGCTGACTTCTCACGGCAAGCTTTACTCCGCAGCTTTGAGTAATTCGGTCGCCACTGCGTCC
>WFMA01000146.1 GCA_009177195.1 Bacteroidales bacterium
AATATAGTTTACCTATTTTTATCCTTTGCAATCAGTTCTTTGACAAGAGCCATATAATCGGCTGCTCCGTTGCTCTTAGGGTCATATTCAAAGATTGACTGTGGAAAACCCAAGCTTAGATGCCCCCGCAAACCAAGTTTAGTTGACCCTATGCACCAAATATAGTCTAACCCTGTTCGCCAAAATAAAAATGACCCCTGAAGCAGAACGGCCTCAGGGGATTTTTATGTAACTTTGGATTCCGTTTTGGCCGACGGGTTAAAATCCAAAGAAACATGAATACAAAGTTAAAAAATATTCTCCTATGTTACGCATCGGGAATGGGAATAAAAAGCATCGGAGCTGCTTTTGACATATCCCGCAACACTGTGCGTCGTTATGTGAGGATGTATCAAGAGAGCGGGATACCAGCAGAGAAACTCCCTTCACTGAGTGATGCGCGGCTTCAAGAGCTGTTCGGGATACCATCAGCAAGAGAACATGCTCCTTCTGAGCGTCATATCCAACTGGAAGCTCTCCTGCCAGAGTATGCGGCACGGCTCTCGCGCAGAGGTGTGACAATCAAGCAACTCTATGAGGAATACCATGCAGCCTATCCAGATGGCTACCGCCATGCATCCTTCGGGATGAAGCTCAACCAGTTCATGCTGCAGACCAACGCCATAGGGCACGTGGAACATAGAGCAGGTGACAAAATGTATATCGATTTTGCAGGCGACCGACTGGAGATAGTTGATGAGGGCACTGCCGAGACCATCAAGGTTGAGGTTTTTGTAGCCATCCTTCCATGTAGTCATTATACCTACTGCGAGGCTGTATGGACACAGAAGAAGGAGGATCTGATCAAGGCATGTGAGAACGCCCTGCATTTTTATGGAGGTGCCCCGGCGGCTATTGTCCCGGACAACTTGAAATCGGCAGTGACACGCAGTGACCGTAACGAGCCTGTGATAAATCCGGATTTTGCTGCGTTTGCTGAGCACTATGGATGCGCAGTTGTACCGGCCAGAGTCCGGCATCCAAAAGACAAGGCGTTGGTTGAGAATGCTGTCAAGCTGATGTACCGATCGGTTTACGTGGACCTGGAAGGAATGGTCTTCCATGACCTTGAGAGCCTTAACGCCGCGATACGCAAGTCGCTCGAGGCCTTCAATGCCCGTCATCTCACAAGACGCAGGGAGTCCAGGCGCCAGCTCTTCGATACCTTGGAAAAAGAAGCGCTGCGTCCTCTGGTGCCAAATCGTCACCAGATGAAGCAGCGGGTCGTGGCGACTGTACAGCGCAACAGCTACGTGACGCTCAACAAACACCACTACAGCGTGCCAGTACAATATGTTGGAAAACGTGTGGAGCTGGTGTATGATGCGGACACGATAGACATATTCCATGGATTCACCCATATCACCACGCATCACCGTGACGACAGGCCGTACGAGTACAGCCGGAAGGCATCACATAATCTTCCTGGACGTAAGGGTAGTTATGAGGACGATATTGACGGACTGCTGGAGAGAGCCGCCCAGATTGACAATATCGTAGTCCACTATCTGCACGCCGTCATTGAAGAAAAGCGTTATCCAGAGCTGTCGTTCAGGGCTTGCCGGGGAATCATGAGCCTGGAGAAGAAATACGGACAAGACAGACTCGTATCAGGATGCGCTGCAGCCATGGATGCCCACCGGTATACAGTCGCCGATCTAATTGAAATACTCGAGACGGGAGCCGATGCAGATTATCTTCCTGGTTCCGATAAGGACGAGGAAGCCCGCGTGACCCCCACTCACCGTAATATCAGGGGCAAGGACTACTATGCCTCAAACGCAACACAGTCAACATTAAACAGCAGTAATCAAAATGGAAACAACAGATAAAACCTCACCGATCATACCCGAGAAAGACCGCAATGCAGTATCCATGGATCTTCTTAACAGAATGCGCCTTCATGGAATGGCGGCTGCATTTGCGGAGAGCCTGCAGTCCACATTTGCAGAGACCATGACACCTGACAGCTTCCTTAACTGGCTGCTCTCCCGTGAGTGGGACTACCGCGTGGCACGCAATATCGAGAGGCTGGTAAAAGGTGCAAGCTTCAGATACAGTGATGCCTCTGTCTCCCAGATAGACTATAACCTGTCCAGAGGACTTGACCGTAATCAGATGGAACGTCTGGCCTCACTTGAGTTTATACGCAAGGGAGAGAACCTTTTCATTACCGGATGCTGCGGAACCGGCAAGAGCTATATCGCCACTGCTCTCGGCTACGAGGCATGCAAGGCCGGGATGAGGGTGTTATATGCAAATGCGACCAGGCTAATGGGAACGTTGAAAATAGCCAAGAACAAGGGGGTCATTGAGGCTGAGCTCAAGAAACTCGAGAAGACCCAGCTGCTGATACTTGACGACCTGTTTTTGGTGCCGCTCGATGCTAAGGAACGGACACATCTAATGGAGATTATCGAGGACCGACACGGTCGAAAGTCAATAATCGTTACCTCTCAGCTTCCTGTGGCTGATTGGTATGAGGCAATCGGAGACCCCACAGTAGCGGATGCAATACTTGACAGAATAGTACATACCGCTCACAGGATAGAGCTTACAGGAGAAAGTGTCCGGAAGATTAAAGCTTCAAAGCGTAAATAATCCAAATTAAAAATGACCCCGTCGGCCAGAACTTTTTCAGGGGTCAAACTAAATATTTTTCAGGGGTCAACTAAACTTTGGTTTGCGGGGGCATCTAAGCTTGGGTTTTCCATCTAAGACTTACTCATTTTTTTAACTCAACTTTCGCATGCGAGAGTTGAAAATTATATTCTTATTATTATTTTAGGTGTTCGGTCGCTTTATAGGCACCAAGACTTCCGTATTGGGCTGCGGCCTTGGCGTAGCGGGCAGCCTTTGATGTATCTGCCTTTGTGCCTTTCCCTTCCTTATACATATAGGCAATTCTTGAATTGACAAAGGCAAGCAGTGTGC